>JAGCLI010000239.1 GCA_017647065.1 Bacteroidales bacterium | reverse complement strand
TTGTAAAAATTGCACGAAGAGAATCATTCCAAAGGAAAATACCACAAAAAACAATAAGCAAACTCCTATCCAAAACCGAAATCACACTATCGGTCTTAAACAACATCAAAGACGTGATATTACTTCTCAAATAAGAAATAAAACTTTGCAAAACTTGCGTGATACACATCCAAGAAAGCAACTTTATTTGATAGGACGAATACCCCAAGAAAGCACCCACAATTAAAATAATTACGAAATAAATTGCCGCAAGAGCGAATTTCAAAGGCACAATACGAGCAAAATATTTTTTAAGTAGTTGCGTATGTTGTGCAATAGTACGATTATTGTAGTTTGTAATGCCAAAATCAAGTATAATATTAAAAAGATAAGTGAAGTTAAAGAGAGCGTAATACATTCCATAGACATCGGCCGAGAGAGCATTTTGCACCTCGCGATCAATCCCCAAAATCCAAAATGACTTTATCAAAATATTCAAAGTCAAAAGGAAGAATAAATTAGTAACAAAGAATCTTTTCATAGTTTTATGTGGCAAATATACAAAAGAATTTGTAATAAAAACACCTTGAAATTACATTAGAATGGTAAATCTTCATATTCTTTTATTTTTCTTTTCTCTTCCTCTTTCTCTTCTTTTACTTGTTTTGGTGTTTTAATTTTATGTAATTTAGTATTTATAGCCAATAACCCCGTTTCTTTATCACGCTTAAGATAATTCTTTTCGGTTAAACAATGAATGCAATTTTGAATATCACTTTTCTTCTCTACCCCCATATCTTTAGCCAAGGTTGAAGCCCACGTATCAATGCGTTGATTGTTTTCTTTGCCACGTTTGTTATTGTAATGTTTTAATCTTTCATTTATAAAAGCCCAAAAAACCCTTTGGAATCCTTTTAGCCCCGTTCCTGTTGGTAATTTTAAAAAACCATTATCAATAAACCCTTTGGGAACCAATATAGAATCATAGTCAATTATTCCTTTATCTCGAAAATTACCCATAATTGTCGCTATCGTACGCAAAGAGATATCGGTTTTTTCGGCAATCTTTTTTTTGAGATATTCTTAACCAAAGACGTTCATTTTCATCAATTAAAAAATTAATCGTATCCATATCTATTTTATACACCCCTTCTTCACTTTTACTCGCATTATCCCAAGAATAATCTTGATGCATAGTAGCATAATTAACCAAAAAAGAATACACTATTTTTTCATTCCAATTGAGGTTATTCCAATTCTTAAATTCCTTAAAAAAACTTCTATAAAACATAAGTATTTATTTTAGGTTACAAATATACGAAAAATCAATATAATACACAAGGATATTTCATTAGAAATATATAATATATATCGCATATTTATCTCGGATTTTTTTCCGAGTTTGGGATTTTTTTCCGAGATGCAAAATTAAATATACATTGAATGTACTTTTAAATATCCTACTATGTAAATTTAAATATATGTAATGCAAGTTTAAAAATATGTAATGCAAATTTAAAAATATGTAATGCAAGTTTAATAATACATCATAATAATATAACATATATAACTATAACATATATAATCATAACATATATAATTAAAACATAATAATAAAAAACATGTTAAAAACGATTGCTTTTTTTCAATCGTTTGAGAGTGTTTTTCTATTAAATTTAGAATGTTAAAAATATGTCATTTTTATCAACTTAATTGTTTGAAAATCAGAATTTTTTTTTGTATATTTGCAATGTAATTTAAAAAAAGAAGGAGAATATATGGTAGAAAGGTTAAAAACGACTAAGGAAGTGTTGGCGATGTTGGGTATTTCTTATACGACACTTTGGCGAATTAGAAAGAAACTTGCAATGTTCACAACCGAAAAGAAATTGAAGAATTATTATTCCCAAGAGGACATCAAGGAAATTGAACTCCAATTAAAAAAGGAAAATGCTTGTAGGATTTAACCCTAAATGAAATCAAGTTTTAGAAAAATAATACTTGATTTTAAAAAATTATTTCTTGATTTTATTTTCTTGAAACAAAGAAAAAAAGACTTAGTTATATTTAATTAAGTCTTTTTCTTTTTTCTTTTTGCAACTTTATTAAACTTATAGTTTTCAAACTCTTTCAAGGGTTTTCAAGTGCTTGTTTAATAGTTATTTATGTATTATCTTTGCATTCGTGATCACAAAAGTAGTTTATTTATTAACTTTAAAATTGTATTCAAAATGGCAATAGAGTATGTAAAGGTGAAACGCAACATTTTATTAGGTGATAATCCGGGTGAAAGATATATTGCAAGATTGTTTATGGGTCAAGATATGGATTTGGACATGGTAGCCGAGTCAATATCAAATTCAACTACGGTAAGTTATGCCGATGTTTTGGCGACATTAAAGGCTTTGGAAACGGAAATAAGCAAAGCAATCTTAAAGGGTAGTGCGGTGAAATTAGGCTATTTAGGTTCTTTTATTCCGTCTATTAAATCAAAATCACAATTAGAGGTTGATAAGGTGGATGCAACTACTATTACACGTTTTTCGTGTAGGTTTTATCCATCAACAAAATTCAAACATACTTTGAAAACGGTGAAATTTCAAGAGGCTAATTTAGAGGTGAAAGGATTGGTTGAATAGGTTTTTAGGTTGTGGTAGGAAAAAAGGAGGTGTGAAAATCCTCCTTTTTTTATTTTTTTTGTATCTTTGCTCATTGTTTTAAGAATAAAATTTTACGAAATTGAGAGTTGGAGTTAATTCACGCTTGTTGTTAAAAGATAAGTTAGAGGGAATTGGTTATTTTACGTTGAAAAATTTGGAACGATTGGCGAAAAATCATCCCGATTGTGAGTTTGTTTTGTTTTTTGATAGACCTTACGATAGGGATTTTGTGTTTGCTAAAAATGTAAAGCCAATTGTGATTCCTTTGCCTACAAGGCATCCGATGCTTTGGCATATTTATTTTGAAATTCTTTTACCAATTTATATTCGTTTGTACAAAATAGATGTGTTTTTTTCGCCCGAGGGTTATGTTCCTACAAGGGTGAAAAGTCCAATGTTATGTACAATTCACGATATTAATTTTGAGCATGATAAAACCTATATTGGCAATAGGGTGTATCAAAGATATATGGAGTATTTCACGCCTCGTTTTGCTAAAAGTGCTAATGCGGTGCTTACGGTTTCGGAATTTAGTAAACAAGATATAGCAACAACCTACCAAATAGACGAAAACAAAATATTTAATGTTGAATCCTCGGCAAATGAGGATTATATAACTTATTCTAAGGAGGAGAATGAAAGAACAAGGGAAAGATATAGTAATTCTTGTCCTTATTTTTATTTTGTGGGTTCTTTGCAAAAAAGAAAAAATCTTACAAATCTATTTCGTGCTTTTGATTTGTTTAAGGATAAAACGCAATCTAATGTAAAGTTGTTAATAGTTGGTAGTAAGAAATGGTGGAAAGGCGAAATTGAGGATACGTTTAATGCAATGAGGTTTAAGAATGAGGTTGTATTTACGGGTAGATTGCCTTTGGAGGAGGTGAATCGTATTGCCTCGGCAAGCATTGGTTTGGTTTTTGTTTCGTTTTTTGAGGGTTTTGGCGTACCTCCATTAGAAGCTTATCGCTCTTCAACGGCCGTTATTACTTCAAATACAAGTTCAATGCCCGAGATAGCGGGTGAGGGTGCACTTTACGCTAATCCTTATGATGTAAATAGTATTTGTGAGGCGATGATAAGGCTTTATTCTAATCCTTTACTTAGAGAGGAATTGATAAAGAAAGGACAAGAGCAAGCAAAAAAATATAGTTGGGATAAAACAGCAGAGTTAGTATGGAATGCAATAGAGAAAGTATTGAAAAAATAAAAGAATTATATTCACATTATTTAAAAAATCCAAGTATTAGTACCGATAGTCGTAGTATAAAGAAAGGGGATATATTCTTTGCTTTAAAGGGTGATAATTTTGATGGTAATAATTTTGTTTTTCAAGCCATAGAACAAGGTGCCTCTCTTGTTGTTTGTGATAATAAGCAAATAGAGAAAGGGGATAAAATATTGCTTTGTGAAAATAGTTTGACAATGCTTCAAAATCTTGCCACATATCATAGAAAACAACTAAAAACTACTATAATAGGAATAAGTGGAACAAATGGTAAGACAACGACTAAGGAATTGATTCAAGCGGTTCTTTCAAAAAAATTCAAAACCCTTGCAACAAAAGGAAATCTTAATAATCATATTGGTGTGCCTCTTACTCTTCTTTCCATACCTTGTGATACGGAAATAGCAATCGTTGAAATGGGTGCAAATCATGTGGGGGAAATAGGTTTTTTATGTGATATTGCAATGCCCGATTTGGCAATCTTAACCAATATTGGTACGGCTCACATTGAGGGTTTTGGAAGTAGAGAAAATATAATAAAGACAAAAAAAGAATTGTTTGACTTTGTGAAAAATAATTCTTGCGAAAAATCACATATCTTTGTGAATTTTGACGATGAGGCTTTGAAAGATGAAACTTTTTCTAAGAAAACAACTTATTCTTTAAATACAAAGGCGGATATTTCGGCAAAGGCTTGTTGTGAAAATGGTTATGCTCAAATTATATATAAGGATACTACTATTACATCAAACCTTGTAGGAATTTATAACGCTCATAATATTCTTGCAGCCCTGACAATAGGTTTGCATTTTGGCGTGGAAATAGAAAAAATCAAGCAAGCAATAGAAAATTACATTCCTTCCAACAATCGTTCTCAAATCTTAAAGACAAATAACAATACTTTGATTTTAGATTGCTATAATGCTAATCCATCATCTTGCACCTCTTCAATAGAATCTTTTGCAAATATGGAGGCAAATCATAAAATGGTGTTTATGGGAGCAATGAAAGAATTAGGCGATGTGTCTATTCAAGAACATAAAAGGGTGTTTGATTTATTGCAATCAAAGGATTTTGAAAGGATTGTTTTGATTGGAGAGGAATATAAGAGTGTTTTAGAAGAGGGTAAAGTAGAGTGGTATGCTAATTCCGAGGAGTTTAAAGAAAATTTAATTGAAAATAAAATAGAGGAAGCAACGATTTTAATCAAAGGTTCACGCTCTACAAAAATGGAGGTTTTGAAAGATGTTTTATAGAGTTTTGGGTTTAATGTCGGGAACCTCGCTCGATGGATTAGATATTGCGTATTGTGAGTTTAATGAGGAAAAAGGGGAGTGGAGTTATTCTATTCCAAAGGCCGAAACCATTGCATACGAGGAGGATTTTAAGAAAAAGATTCGTTCAATGGAGAATGCCTCGGCGAATGAGTTGGCAAGATTTTCGGTAGAGTTGGGACATTTCTTTGGAAAGAAAGCAAAAGAGTTTTTAGACGCCAATTCTCTTCAAGTAGATTTTGTTTCCTCTCATGGACAAACTATTTTTCATCGTCCCGATTTGCATTACACAACTCAAATAGGTGATTTGTCGGCTCTTTGTAGCGAGGTGAAACATACAACGATAGGAGATTTTCGTTCAATGGACGTTGCACTCGGTGGACAAGGTGCTCCTTTGGTTCCGATTGGTGATGAAATCTTATTTTCTTCTTATGAAAATTGTTTGAATCTTGGAGGCTTTTCAAATATTAGCCTAAAAAAACAATCAAAACGCATAGCCTACGACATTTGTCCGGTAAATATTGTCTTGAATCATCTTTGTGAAAAACTATCATTGCCTTTTGATAATGGAGGTCAAATAGCAGCATCGGGAAAGGTTGATGAGAATTTATTAAAACAATTAAACGCTCTACCTTACTATAAAAAGAAAACAAATAAATCATTAGGTAAGGAATGGGTTGTGGAGAATATTTTTCCATTATTAGAAAAAGCTAACTTGGAAACAAAAGACCTTTTGGCAACTTTTACCGAACATATAGCAATTCAATTATCAAAGAATATAACGGGTAGAACGCTTTTGACCGGAGGTGGTGTTTACAATAGGTTTTTAGTAGAAAAATTAAAAAATAAAACAACGCACACAATAGAAATACCAAAAAAAACGATTATAGATTATAAGGAAGCGATGATATTTGCTTTTTTGGGGGTATTAAGAATGAGAAATGAAATAAATTGTCTTGCCTCGGTTACCGGAGCCGAAAGGGATAATTGTGGAGGAGTTATTGTTCAATGGATTTAAAACAAAACGAAAATAATATATTAAAACTAATCAAGCATTCCTCAACTCGTGAAAGGGGTTATGCACTTCTTGTTAGTAGATATTCGCAAATGATTTATTGGCAAGTAAGACGTATGGTGCTTTCTCACGATGATGCCGATGATTTGGTGCAAGAAATCTTTATAAAGGTGTTTGAAAACATTGAAAGTTTTCATAACGAATCTAAGTTATCAACTTGGATTTATAGAATAGCGTATAATCACACAATAAACTACATAAAATCTAAGGCAAATAGAGTATTAAAAAATAATGCTTCGTTTGAGCAA
>JAGCLI010000238.1 GCA_017647065.1 Bacteroidales bacterium | reverse complement strand
ACATCGTTTTGATATTGTCCTACGCCTATTGATTTAGGTTCAATTTTCACCAATACCGCTAAAGGAACTTGCAATCTTCTTCCTATGCTAACTGCTCCTCTTACTGTGATATCGTAATCTCCTAATTCTTCTCTTGCAACCTCAGAAGCAGAATAGACAGAGGCTCCATTTTCATTAACAAGGCTAATGATTATTTTTTTATCAAACTTAATATTTCTAATAAATTCTTCTGTTTCTTTTGAAAAAGTACCATTACCTATTGCTATTGCCTCAATGCTATGTTGTTTTACAAGGTTTACTATTTTTTTCTCGGCTTCTATGCTATTGTTTTGAGGAAAAATAACATCATGCGTAAGTAATTTTCCATTAGAGTTAAGACATACTACTTTGCAACCTGTTCTTATTCCCGGATCTATTGCTAAGGTTGGTTTTTCTCCAAGAGGCGATGCCATTAAAAGCTGACGCAAATTATTAGAAAATACATTTATTGCTTTTTCATCAGCTTTTTCTTTTAGCAATGCCCTCAATTCATTTTCTATCGAGGGGGATAATAACCTTTTATAAGCGTCTTGACAAGCTAAAAGTTTTTCTTGACTTGTAGAATTATTGTATCGCACAAAACCTTTGGCAAGATATTCTATTGCTTCTTTGTTGTCTTCTGGCAAAATAGATATTTTCAATTCATTTTCTGCTTCTGCTCTAAAAAGAGCTAAGACTCTATGACTTGGAGCATTGTATGCAAATTGTTTTATTCCAACTAATTCTTCGTATTTAGAGTTTTCTTTATAGTCTTTGGCTTTTGTGGTTTTTATTACTGCATTTCTATTGAAGTATCTACGCATTTTTTGACGTGATACAGCATTTTCACTTATCCATTCTACAACAATATCCCTCGCTCCCTCTAATTGCTCTTCTGTGTATTTAGATAATGAAATATTTTTCTCACTAACAATAAGTTTTGCAAGAGGTTCTAATCCTTTTTCTTTCGCTATTGTTGCTCGTGTACGCCTTTTAGGTTTATAGGGCAAGTATAAGTCTTCTAATTCTGTGAGTTCTTCTATGTTTTCTATCTTTTCTTTTAACTCAGTGGTCAATAGGTTTTGAGAGTCTATGCTTTTTAGAATAGCTTCTTTTCTTTCTTCAAAGGCTTTGGCTTTTTTTAATGCGTTTACAATCAAGGAAATCTGCACTTCATCTAATCCACCCGTTACTTCTTTTCTATATCGTGCTATAAAGGCTATTGTGCAAGAGTTTTCAAGTAGTGATATCGTGTTATCTACCTTTTTGGCATCTAACATCAATTTTTGAGCAATCTTTTCGCTGTATTGATTCATTATTGTATTGAAAATAATCTTTTCATTAGTTCTTTTTCTATCATATCGCTTCGTCTAATAGTACGTTTTGCCCATTTGATAAGCGTTTCTATTCGTCTGTCGGCAGAAAGATGATAATCCACACCGCTTTTTCTTAATCTATCCGTTAGATTGTACATTGTGATTGCGGCAGAGACCGATATATTGAAACTTTCTGTAAATCCATACATTGGAATCTTCATATAAATATCTGCATTCTCTATTAAATCCGAAGAAAGTCCCTCTACCTCGTTTCCAAAGACTATTGCCATTTTTTCTTTCACATCTAAATCGGGCAAATACACATCTTTTTCATGAGGAAGCGTTGCTACAATTTTATAACCCTGCGATTTGAGTTTATTTATGCAATCAAGAGTGTTGTTTTCCTTACGATTGTAACGATGAAGGTCTATCCACTGACTCGAACCCAAAGCAACATCGGGATTTATCTGATAAGTATTGTTATTTTCTATTACATGCACTTGCTGAATGCCTACACAATCGCAAGTTCTTAGCACAGCAGAAGCATTTTGTGATTGATATATATTTTCAACTACTACACATTGCATATCGGTTCTTTCTTCTATCACTTTCTCAAAAAGAGAAACCCTCTCAGGAGAAATCATTTCACAAAGTGCAGCGTAGTATTCTTGTTTTTGTTCAAAGGTTAATTTCTCTATATAATTCATTACAAAAAATGATTTAAACATTCGGTTTTGCAAATCTAAGAAAAAAAAATTTTTTTTCTTTGATTTTTCAAATTTTTTCTTTGATTTTTTTGAAAAAAACGAAGAAAAAAAAAGCAACCTTTTTGGTTGCTTTTTCTTTTTGTTAGTTTACGATAAATTTCTTATCAATCTTTCCTTTTTCGGTCTTGATTCTAAGGATATATGTTCCTGATTTGTATTGCGAAACATCTATTTGCATTGTCTTAGAGTTTGTATTCTTTCTTTCAATCAAACGATTCAAAGCATCGAACACCTCTATCTCTAAAATATTGTAATCACAAGAAATATTTAATTCATCTCTTACAGGATTAGGATAAAGCTCTACGCTCTCTTCTGAAAGAAAAACAGAAGTCAAACCGCTTGTCGTTGTATCCTCTGCAACCTTTATAGCACAATATCCCCAAGGCAAACAAACCACCGTATCGCATACTTCATAATAACTTGTAGTCATAAAAGGACTTGCAAAAGCATCGTATGTATTATTATCATTTCCCCATTGCACATCATCAACGTAAATCCAAGATCTACTATCCTCAAACTGAACGTATGGTTTATATTTTGTACTTATACCATACGGTGCACAATATCCATTTGCGAATCTTTCATTTGTAACAGAATATTCTTCTAATCTTAATGGTGGTATTTGAGGATGTGATCCAGGACTATAAATTGCCGCATAAGATTCTAATGAAATATAGTAATCTTCTTATAAAGTTAAAGTATCATCATATATACATTCAATCCAGGGATCTAAATCCACTTGTCCATAAAATACATCATTAAAATTTTCTGCTGATATTATAAATTCTTTAGCGTAAATTTCTGTTGTTAAATTCTTATCCCATACACCAACCTTAATTGTATTATACCCCTCTTGATGCCATGCAGAAATCAAAAACGCAGTTCCCATTAAAGAAACACTATCCCCTTCTTGAACTTCATAACGCTGTGCTATTTTAACCACTCCTTGCGAATTTACATTATACATAATCTGAAATGTAGCAGTTGTCACAATAGTTCCATCTAAAGCATTAGGTATTTCCCTACTTGGATAACCAATAGGATCTATCATTGGAGGAAATATGTATTGCGATGTATATTCATTTTGCAAAAAAGCAGTATCAATTTGTGCTTTCAAAACAAAAGGAATTTGCAAAATAGCAATTAAAAACACTAAACTTAATTTTTTTAGCATATCATAAAAATTTACTTATTAAAAATAATTTATTAAAAAATTACGGAATATTGTTTGCAGTTATTTTTCGGAGGTTTGTACAATCAGACTAAACAAACCTCCTTATACTATGAAGTTATTTTTTCCAAGAATTTGGATATAGATAATGCTCATAATGATTAGCAAAAATTTTTCTTTGCAAAAATAAATTATTTCTTTGAATTTTCAATTTTTTTCTTTGATTTTTTTAAAAAAAACAAAGAAAAAAAAGCAACCTTTTTGGTTGCTTTTTCTTTTTGTTTAATTGAAGTGATTTTGTGTTAAATATTCTTTCTTTCAATCAATTGCTTCAAAGCATCAAACCTTTTGTCGTTCTATCTTCAACAAACAATCAAAAAGGGAGCGGGCGGTGTTGTTTGCCGGCTAATTAAAACATTAAAAAAAATGTTTTTTTTCTTTTTATTTATTTTTCTTTTTAGTTATTATTTTATTATATATTTATT
>JAGCLI010000237.1 GCA_017647065.1 Bacteroidales bacterium | reverse complement strand
ACATACAATCTTATGTATGTTGCTTTCACTCGTGCAAAACACGCTTTAAGTACAATATCTAAGACTACAAAAGAAAATTATTGCAGTAAATATCTTCTCAATTACTTAGAAGAAAAGGAGTTTTCTACCGATGGAAACGGTTTTTACATAATCGGCAACGAGAATCTAAGTAAAGAAGAAAAAGGAGAAAAAGAAAAAAAGCAAGACATATTTAATCACAATGGCGAAAACATAACATCAAAAATTGATCAAGCCAATTTTTCTATGCAAGCAGAGATAAAATTCTCTCTTAGCAAGCAAGCACAAGACTATTTTGATGTTAACAGCACTGAAACCTCAGAAGACAAGAGAGAAAGAGGTATTGCTCTTCACAATATTTGCTCTAAAATTTATATAGAAAAAGATTTAGAAAATCTTTCTATAACAGAGGAAGAAAAAACAATAATTAAGCAGATGTTTTTAGATGCAAAAAAATACGAATGGTTCTCCGGTGCATATAAAGTCCTAAACGAAAAAGAAGTATTAAGCAATGGACAAACAAGAAGAATTGATAGAATTATGTTTGGTAGAGATGAAGTAATTATTGTGGATTATAAATTTACCGAAGACAAAGAAAACGAAAACAAATATCACAAACAATTAAAAGAATACAAACAAATAGTTTCTAATATGGGATATAAAAATATTAAAACATATTTATGGTTTATTGGAAACGAAATAAAGGAGGTTGAGTAATGTTTTTAGAAAAAGTAGCACAAGACATAAAGAAACATAGCAATGAGTATTTACTTGATTTGCAAATATTATTCTCAAACAGAAGAGCAATAAAATATTTTAAAGAAGAATTAAAAAAACAAAACAAAGAAACGGTTTTTATTCCTGATTGCAAAAGCATTGCAGACTTTGTTGAGCAATATTCTTTACTTAAAGTAGCAGATGAATTTTCTCTTATCTATCAACTATTCCTTTCTTACAAATCAGTTATAGGAGAAAACGACAACGAAAGCTTTGAGACTTTCTACAATTGGGGCAAAATAATTCTTTCAGACTTTGACGACATTGACAAAAACCTTGTTGATGCAAAACAAGTCTTTCAACTAATAGAAGAATACAAAGAAATAGAAAACGCATTTGATTATTTAACCAAAGAACAAAAAGACTTGTTAGAAAGTTTCTTTACAATCTTTGAAGAAACAAGTGATTTAAAGAAAAATTTCATTAGAATATGGAATTGTTTAGCAGAAATATATTGCGATTTCAAAGAAAAATTACAACAACAAGGCATAGGATACTCAGGAATGATTTATAGAGATTTCTTAGACCGCATAAAAAACGGAGAAATCGCTTTTCGCAATCAAAATTTCGCAGTTGTAGGTTTTAATGTCCTTAACAAATGTGAAGAAAGCATTTTTAAAATTTTACAAGATAAATATTCTGTGGATTTTTATTGGGATTACGATGAATATTACACTTCTTCCTCTTTGCAAAAAGCAGGAATCTTTATGAAAGAAAATCTAAAAAATTTCCCACACAACAAAGATTTTGCAAAAAACGACTTCAATACAATCACTACCAACAAAGAAAAAATAAACATAATAAAGACTTCTTTTGACAATGAAAACGCTCACTACATAAAAACTTGGATTAAAAATTTAGAAACAAAGTATAAAGAAGATTTAGAGCAAAATCAAATTGCTATTATACTTGGAAATGAAAATCTTTTACCTTTTGTAATAAAATCTTTACCAGAAAAAATTAGCGAAAAGCCGACCACAGTAAATATTGCAATGGGTTATCCTCTTTCAAACATTCCTTTATTCAACGAAATAGAAGAAAAAATAGATGAAATTCAAAAAGAAGAAAAATCCATCATAGAACAAATAGACGAGTTATCTAATTTCATAAACTCAAAAGGCATTTTCTCCTACGAAAACAAAATAAAACAAAGTTGTTTTAGCATAATAAAAATGCTAAACGATTTTAAACGCACTCTTTCTTTTAACAAGATAGAATTTCTACAAAACAATTTTTTGAAAAAGACCTTACTTTTCTTACTAAGACGTTTACATATTCCTTTTGAATCTGATGCTGTTGATGGATTACAAATAATGGGTTTATTGGAAAGTAGAAATCTTAACTTCAAACACGTGCTTGTTCTTTCGGCAAATGACGAAAACATTCCGAGAGTCAATAACATAAATTCTTTTATTCCTTTTTCGCTAAGAAATGCTTTTGGATTGATTGATCAAAACAAAAAAATTGCAGTCTTTGCTTACTATTTTTACAGATTATTTCAAAGTCGTAAAGATTTAGATTTTGTTTATAGCACCATTGGCTCAGGAGGAAAGACAAAGGAAATGACAAGATTTTTGTTCCAACTAAGACTTGAAAGCACAATTGAATTTGAAGAAAAAACTATTTCAATGCCTTTTGCAGAGCAAAAAGAAATAAACACAGAAAATCTTTTCAAAAAAACAGAAGAAGACTTAGAAACACTAAAAAACAGGCCTTTTTCTGCCTCTATGATCAACACCTATTTGGATTGTGGCAGGAAATTCTTTTTCAAATACATTAAAAAATTAGAAGAGACAGAAGAAAGCGATATTTCTTACATAGCATTTGGAAATCTTTTCCATAAATCAGCAGAATTTTTTGTTGCCTCAGATTATAAAGCCCCTATTGACAAGTGTATAAACAAAGGTTTTCAACAGCTAAAAGAAGAAGAAAAAGCAATCATCACACAATCGGCAAAAGACACCTGTGCAAAATACCTACAATCCTTAGAAAAATATTATAAGAGTGATAATAAATTCCAAGAAGCCGAAAAAAAAGTAAACGAAGTTAAAGTTCATTTAAAAAACTTGACAGTAGAGCTCTACGGTATCATAGACCGTATTGATAAAACCCCTAACGGGGATTACGTTGTCATTGATTACAAAACAAGTAAAAACAGAAAAGAATTTGACAACAAAATAGAAAATCTATTTAATAGCGAATCAACAAAAGAAAGAAACACCTATGCTTTGCAAATTCTTTTTTATGCTTATTTACTACAACGAAAAGGCTATAATGTCATAGACACTCAATTGATTTATCCTCATTTGCTTCAAAAAGATTCTTCTTGCACTGTTTCAGAATACAACAATGCTATTCACAACGAATATGAAGAGCATTTAAAAGCTTGTTTAGAAGATATTTTCGATAAAGAAAAGGATTGGAATAGCACAAAAAATTGTAAATATTGCGATTACACAGAAATTTGTAGTAATTTTGAAGACTCAAACGAAGAAGAATAATAGAAATAATGATAAATTTTGAGTCTTTTCAATTAGAAAACGGACTAAGAGTAGTGTTTAATCAAGACAAAAACACTACTCTTGTTGCTGTTAATTTACTATATGAAATTGGAGCAAAGCACGAAGATGATGATGCAACAGGTTTTGCTCATCTTTTTGAACACTTAATGTTTTCGGGCAGTAAAAACTATGAAAATTACGACCAAATAGTTGAGCGATTAGGTGGAGAAAGCAACGCTTTTACTAATAACGACATAACAAACTATTATCTAAGCGTGCCAAACATTTATTTACAATACGCTTTGGACTTAGAAGCCGACAGAATGCAAAATCTAAACCTCAATCAAAAGAGTTTAGATGTACAAAAGAGCGTTGTGATAGAGGAATTCAAACAAAGATATATCAATCAGCCTTACGGAGATTTGTGGAAAGAAATAAGACAACTTTCTTTCACTCTTCACCCCTATCAACATCAAACAATAGGAAAATGTATTGAGCATATTGAAAACGTAAGCCTTGAAAGAGCAAAACAATTTTATGAAAACTACTATACTCCCTCAAATGCAATTCTCGCAATTTCAGGAAACGTAGAGTTAAGTGAGTTAAAAACAATGGTAGAAAACTCCTTTGGCAAAATCCCTTGCAAAAAAACAATTAAGAAAGCCTACCCTTGTGAGCCTAAGCAAAGTGAAAATCGCAAGAAAACAGTCAAAGCCGATGTGCCTGCTAACTTAATTTGCATCATTTTTCAAATGGGGGGACGTCTAAGCGAAGATTATTATAAATACGACTTAATTTCCGATGTGCTTTCTAATGGGAAAAGTACACGTTTGTACAATAGCTTGGTTGTAAATCAAAAATTATTTACCGAAATCAACGCTTTCATCACAGGAGAAGACGATTGTGGACTTTTTGTCGTTACAGGAAAATATAGAGATGGCGTAAGCATAGAGCAAGGCGAAGAAGCAATTTGGAAAGAGTTGAAATCAATGCAAGAAAATATGATAACCGAAAACGAATTGCAAAAGATGAAAAACAAAAACGATGCAAACTCTACTTTCGGCAACATAAAAGCCTTAGACAAAGCAATGAATCTTGCTTATTTCACTCACCTTGAAGGAAAAACCTCTTTAATAAATCAAGAAAGAGAGCAATACAACAAAGTAAGTCTTGAAGATTTACAAACGCTTGCAAACAACCTATTCAACAACACAAATTATTCAACATTGTATTATTTAAAAAATAAATAAAATGACAACAACAAGTTTAAAAAAAGGGCAAAACATAATGCCTATGATTTCAATTACAATCCTCTTTTTTATGTGGGGATTCATCACTTCTTTGAACGATATTTTGATTCCTTTTCTTAAAGAAATCTATTCGCTCTCTCACTTTGAGGCAAACATCGTTCAATTCGCATTCTTTATCGCTTATTTCGTAGGGGCATTTGCTTTCTACATTCTTTCCTTGAAAAAGAAAGACCCTATTAGCAAATGGGGATATAAAACAACAATTGTAATAGGACTTGTTATCTCTTCTGTGGCTTGTTCTTTGTTTGCCTTTGCTGCTTACAAGGCTTTGAGTTTTTCTATCTTCCTTTGCACTTTATTTTGTTTAGGTTTAGGACTTACTTTCTTGCAAATTGCAGCTAATCCTTTCGTTGCAATCATTGGAGAGCCTCTAACTGCTTCTTCTCGTTTGAATCTTTCTCAGGCATTCAACTCTTTGGGGACTACCTTAGGACCTGCCTTAGGGGGTTATTTGATTTTCACAATGTTTAAGCCGGAAGAAAATCAAGGACCTTCAACCGTAGTTATTCCTTACTTGGTTTTAGCAGGACTTTTATTGCTTGTTGCAATTTTTATCTACTTCTCGAAAATCAACACACAGGTTGAAGAAGAAACCTCTGTAAGTAAGAAAACTTCTATTTGGTCTAAGCCTTACACAATACTTGGTGCCTTAGGTATTTTCTTCTATGTAGGAGCAGAAGTAGCAGTTGGTAGTAATATAGTATCATATTTAAAAGAAACTATGCAGATGGACGAAGCCTTAGCTTCGGCATATCTTTCTTATTATTGGGGTGGTGCTATGATTGGACGTTTTCTCGGCTCGGTTTCTTTGAGTAGTTTAAAGATAGAAAAGAAATTGCTTTATATGTTATTGCTTGCCGCAACAGGATTTGCAGTAATATTCTTTATAAACAATTCTTTGCATGGTTTAAGTTTTGAAAAGGTTTGGATTTTCTTGCTTTTCATTGCTTTGAACTTTGTTGGATTATTCATAGGCAAAGGAAAAACTGCTCGCTCGTTAGCAATATTTGCCTTTGTTAATGTTTGTTTGATTGCTTTAAGCCTTTCTATAAAGGCTGATTTAGTAATTTGGACCTTACTTGCAATAGGATTGTTCAATTCTATTATGTGGTCAAATGTTTTCACCCTTGCAATAGACGGATTGAAAGAACAAACTTCACAAGTATCTTCAATGTTAATTATGATGATTGTCGGCGGAGCTGTTCTTCCTCCTTTACAAGGTTTATTAGCAGATGCAACAAACATAAGCATATCTTTCTTAATCCCAATGGTGTCTTATGCTTATTTATTCTTCTATGGAATTAAGGGATTCAAAATAGGGAAAAAATAAGCCTTAAACTCTTGAAAAAAAAGTCTTTGTTTTTTTTATTTTTTTCTTTGATTTTTTTAATTTTTTCTTTGAAATATTTTGAAAAAGCAAAGACTTTTTTTGAGGCTTATTGTATTAAAAAAAATATCTCTTAGGTTTGGTAAATCCTTCCTAAGAGATATTTTGTTTTTTCTTTGTTTTATTTTTAGAAGTTAAAGAGTTTGTAACTTATGTTAAAGTTAAACATAGTAATTGTTGGATCTGCATTGTAATTTGCAAGAGAAAATTCACAACTTGCTCCAAGTCCTAAACGATAATTAGTGCAAGGCAAAAAGTATTGATAAGATAACTCTGCTCCAACTTGGAAATGCCAAGATTTTTCTGTTGGTAAAAAATACATAGTAGGTGAAGCTGTTACATCATTTACGTCATATACTCTTCCCCAATAATAATCTTTGTAATAATACACTGCTCCAAAGATTGCACTTGCTTTTAATCTATGGGCTTTTGTTTTATTTAAAAAGTTATATCCTAATGTTAGTGATGTAGAGGTTGCTATTTCGTGATTAAAATAATTCAATCTAAATGGTGGTAAAACGGAATTGATATTTGGATCAAGTGGTCCTCCTCCTTCTTCTGCTTTTAATACATTAAATCTTAATCGTGCAGAAAATTTGTTATCGTAATCCAATTCTATTGTAGGTAAGTAATTTAAATAGGTAAGATTGCAACCATATCTTCCACTACGTTCGTCTATATCATTATGATCATCTATGTCATCATATACATAATAGTCATCGCCAAAAGGCAATAAATTTTCTTGAATAATAAGCGTGAACTTCTTTTCCTTTTCTTGCGAAACCGCAACGCCACACATAAATAGTGCGACCAATAATAACAATACTCTTTTCATAATATTATTTATTTAAATATTTGTTGTTTATTCTTTTTTCAACGTTATTATTACTATTTATAGTATTTGTTGATTAAATTATTTTAGTATGGTCTGTCCACTACTTCCATCTCTGTTTTAAGCGTATAGTTGCTTGTAGATATTGTGTGTATATTTGTATTTGGATCAAGGTCTGTAATAAATGAATATCTTATCCAAGATGCAATTAAGACTTCATCATCCCAACTTTGCTTTGGTAAATCTATATTCAATGAGAATAAATTTGAAATGCTTAAAGATACATTTATGTCATCATTAAATCCTCCGTCTTCTTCTATTATATAGAAATGCATATTCTCATAGTCTGCTTGCCAATCTGGATTGATTGCTAAATTAAATGTTTTGGTTACTTTATTTTTTATTTGTTTTCTTGTCCAATCACAAGTATATACTATTCTATCTGCCTGTACTGTTGATTGATTTACAAAGGCTGATTCAAAAGAGAACTCACTTCCTCCCAATGGATCGTAATTTTCTACTACTTTGAAAGATTTTAGTTTTAGTTTGTATATTTTTGATGGGTCGTTCCAAGCAGTTACTGCATTTTTTTCGTCATCTTCTCCATCATTATAGTTGCCATAAAGCCATACTTTACCACCTTTTTGTCTTATTCCTCTTTTAAATTCTGGGTATTCGGCATAATTTCTGTCGCTGTAATTGATTATGATTACCGGGAACTTAACACTGTCAAAGTCTGCTATGGTAATGTTTGTTTTTTCTATACTTGTTTCTGTGATTTGATAGCCTTTGATGTTTATTGTTTCTTTTCCGTCTTCTACGTAACCAATTATTGGTAAGGTTTCGCCGTCCCATTCATCGTGATAACCCCAATAAATATTCAAGCCTCCGTAATAGTTTGTTGAATTGTAGCCTAAATCTTTTAATCTCTCTGCTGAAATTCCACTTCCTAAATTTGTTATGTCTGAATCTTCACTTCCAAAGAATACTGAATTATTAAATTGCAGTATGTCATAGAATGTTAGGTTTTCATCTAAGTCATATCCTACTACTTTGTGGATTGCTTCGTTTAATGTGGTTAATGCGTTTGGATTTGCTTGTATATATTTTGCAAAGTCCAAGGCAAATGATTCTGTTGAGGTTGGTACGTTTTCTGTTTTTAAGTAAGAATGGTGTGTGCCTACTTCTTCTTCTGTTAAAAATTCATCTTCTGTGCATGAACTCATAAATGCTCCTGTAAATATTGCCAACAAGGCAATTCTTTTGAAATTTCTTTTCATTGTTTTACTTTTTTATTTATTTAATTAGTTTTCACTCCTATTCTTTTAGTTATACAATTCCACAAAAGCGATAGGAGTTAATAATTACTTTTGCGAAATTGTGCTTGTTTTCATCGTTGTTTCGTTTGGTTTTTTAGTACTAAAAAGTTTAATTGAAATTTCGTTTGCAAAAATATAATAAAAATTTTGAAATTTTTTTCCGTTCTTTATGTTTGTTTTTCCTCTTTTTATGTTTTTTATTGCATTCTTATATTTTTGTTTTATATTTGCCGAAAATTTTGAACAAAACAAGAAAAAAACAATGAAAAACAATACTCCTTTTATTGATTGGAAAAAGGTTTTTGATCAAACCAAAGAGGAAGAAAAAATAGGATATGATTTTTTATTATCAGATAATATACAAATTCTTGTAAACAATTTTGATAAATACTTGATGAATTACTATGTTATAGTTCTTGTTATAAAAGGGGAAATTACATTTTTTCAAAATAACGTAGAACATAGAATAAATAATTCTTCTGTTATTATTTTACAACCAAGGAATGAATTACAATTTGTTTATTGTAGCGATAATATTGTTGCAGAATATTGCGTAATAGCACCAAAAACGAACAATAGTTTTACCGATAATTTTGAAAAGAGAATGTTTTTTAACAATATAAATTCAAAGAAGCCTATTATTTCTTTGAATGAAGCTGACATTCAAATATATCTTAATAATATTATAGAAGTTAAAAGTATATTAAGTGATACTAATAACCCTTATAGGTTACAAAGTCTAAGAAGTTCAGTAATTAGTCATCATTATAAATTGGTTCATAAAAATCACTCTAACTTTTGTAAAACAGATTTTAATTTTACTAATTCTTTTTTCAACTTATTGGAAGATAATTTTATGGAAGAAAGGAACTCTTCTTTTTATGCTGAAAAATTGTGTAAGTCTAAGGTGCAATTTGATTTTATTATAAAACGTGATACAGGGAAAACGCCTACTATGTGGATTGAAGAAAAATTGGCAAACGAAATTAAAAAGGATTTAAACGATACTTATGTTTCTATTTCGCAAATTAGCGAAAAATATAAGTTCTCTTCTGTTTCAAGTTTCTCTAAATTCTTTTCTCGTGTTACAGGAATAACTCCAAGCAATTACAGAAAAGAAAACAGTAATTGGTAATTTTTTAAATTATTTTCCTTAATTCTTGCCAAAAATTTGGGAAGGACTTGCTTACGCACTGCGGATTTTCTATGTTTATTGTTTTGTTTTTTATAGCAAGTAAGGAAAATGCCATTGCGATTCTATGGTCTTGATAGGTTTTTATTTGTTTTGATGGGTTATTAAAATGCCTTTGTGTTTTGTCTAAGGTTAAAACATTGTTGTTTACAATGGATTTTATTCCGAATTGTTGTAGTTGCTCTATTGCTTTGTCTAATCTTTGCGATTCTTTTAGGTTAAGGGTTTGCAATCCGCTGTATGAGAGTTGCGAAGAGGTGCAAACATCGGCTATTAGTACGGGTAGAAACAAATCGGGTGTGCTTGTGAAGTCTATTTGTTGTGGTTGTTTTTCTAAGTCAGGGGAGTATTCTATTATTGCTCCTTCTTTTGTGTAAGAGGTAAGGACTGAGAAACTTTTGCGAAAGATTTTCTCTATTGCTTTGTCGCCTTGCAGGGAGTTTTCTTTTAATTGGGGTAGAAAGATTTTGTGTGTTTTCTCTATTGCTACTAAGGCGTAAAAGAATGAGGCAGAAGACCAATCGGCTTCAAAGGTTTCTTCTTCTATTTTGTAATTGCCTTGTTTTATGTCTATGATGTTGTTTTTTCTTTCTAAGTCTATGCCGTGGTGTTTCATCATAGAAAGTGTCATTTCTATGTATGAAAGTGAGGTTTGATTCTCTGGGTATTTTATTTTTAAGCCTCCTTTGCAGTAAGGTGCTATCATTGCTATTGCACTTACGATTTGACTGCTTTTTATTGAGGAAAGTTTTAGTGTTTTGCTTCCTTGAAGGTCTTTTCCTTTGATTGTAAGGGGGAATATCTTTGTTTGAGAAAATGTTTCTATTTCTGCTCCTAATTCTTTTAAGGCTTCAAGTAAGGGAAGGATTGGACGGTGATTCATTCTCTCATCGGCATTTATTTGCCAATTACCTTTTGTTACAGAAAGCAATGCTATTAGAAAGCGGGTTGTTGTGCCTGCGTTTTGAGTGTTAAAGATTGTGGTTTCTTGTTTTGTTATTTGTTTTAATATGCTTTGAAGTAAGAGTGTATCGTCTGATTGCGAAAGGTGAGTGAGTGTTTTTTTGCTTTTAGATAAAAAGTGCATTATCAAAAGTCTATTGCTAATGCTTTTGGAGTATGGAATATTGATTTGTATCATCAATCTTTGTTGTTTAGTCCGTATTCTGTTATTTTGCGATAAAGTGTGCGTTCGGAAAAGCCTAATTCTTTTGCTGCTAAACCTCGTTTTCCGTTGTTTCTTTCTAAGGCTTCTATTATGGCTGTACGTTCTAAGTCTTTTAGGTTTTGAGTTGTTGGTGCATCTTCCATTGTTACAAATTCTTCTTCTTCGTTTGAGGGTAGAAGTAAGGATTTTTGTTGAATAGGTGTTGTTTCTAATAACTGCCTTACAAAGTTTTTTAGCTGTTCTAATTCATTCTTAACTCTAATACGTCTTTGTGGTTTTGCAATACCATTCTTATGATGTCATCTCTATTCTCGGAAGTTTCTTCTCTTTGTTCGCTTAGTATAGGGAGCTTTTCTAAGATAGGAATGTATTTTTGTAGTGTCGGTAAATCAATATCGCGATTCATTTCTAGAATAGATATTCTTTCGGCTATGTTTTTTAGTT
>JAGCLI010000017.1 GCA_017647065.1 Bacteroidales bacterium | reverse complement strand
ATAGGCGAATATGTTGTAGAAAAATCGGAAGATATAGAAGGATTTAACGTAATAAAAGGCTTTTTAAATTTTGAAATATCACCAAAATATTGGTTGAAATTCTTAAATGATAACTACCAAAACACAAATTATGGTTATCAACCAAAGAAAGACGATAAGACAATAGTAATAGAATACTCTTCACCAAACACAAATAAACCTCTTCACTTAGGTCATATAAGAAATAACCTACTTGGTTGGTCTGTTGCTCAAATTTTAAAAGCAAATGGATACGATGTGAAAAAAGTAAACTTGGTTAATGACCGCGGAATACACATTTGCAAATCTATGCTTGCGTGGCAAAAATTTTCTGCGGGAGAAACACCAGAAAAAAGTGGAATGAAGGGCGATCACTTAGTAGGAAAATATTATGTTGAATTTGATAAAGCCTATAAAGCAGAGATTGCCGATTTAATTGCAAAGGGAATTGAAAAAGAAGAGGCAGAAAAAACTGCTCCAATTTTGCTTGAAGCACAAGCAATGTTGAAAAAATGGGAGGAAAAAGACGAAGAAGTATTGAATCTTTGGAAAACGATGAACGGTTGGGTGTATGAGGGATTTGATGCTACATATAAACAACTTGGAGTGGACTTTGACAAAGTTTATTACGAATCAGAAACATTCCTTTTAGGAAAAGATTTAGTTCAACAAGGCTTAGAAAAAGGAGTTTTCTATAAAAGAGAAGACGGATCGGTTTGGATAGACCTTACATCTGACGGATTAGATGAAAAACTATTATTAAGAAAAGACGGAACCTCTGTTTATATGACACAAGACTTAGGAACAGCATGTTTACGTCATAAAGACTTTGATTCAGATAGACTTATATATGTGGTAGGTAATGAACAAAACTATCACTTTGCAGTTTTGAAACTTGTTTTGCAAAAATTAGGAATGCAATGGTCAGACAATTTGTATCATCTCTCATACGGAATGGTAGAATTGCCTAACGGAAAAATGAAATCAAGAGAAGGAACGGTTGTAGATGCAGATGATTTGATGCAACAAATGGTAGAAACTGCAAAAAATCAAACCTTAGAACACGGAAAGACAGAAGGATTTACAGAAGAACAAGCAGTAGAGCTTTATAATCAATTATCCTTAGGAGCATTGAAATATTTTATTTTGAAAGTCGATCCAAAAAAGAATATGTTGTTTAATCCTGAGGAATCAATTGACTTTAATGGAAACACAGGTCCTTTTATTCAATACACACATGCAAGAGCTTGCTCGATTATTCGCAAGAGTGGAAACAGTGAATTGAAATTAGAAGGAGATATAACCTTTAATGAAAAAGAATTAGAGGTAATAAAAACCTTACATTCATTCTCAGCAGTTGTTCAACAAGCAGGAAAAAGCTATTCTCCTGCACTAATTGCGAACTATGTTTACGAATTAGCAAAGAACTTCAACACATTCTATCAAGATACGCCAATTCTAAAAGAAGAAAACGAAAAATTGAAAAATATGCGTTTGTGTCTAACATATTTTACTGCAAATACAATAAAAATTGCAATGAGTTTGTTAGGAATACAAGTACCGGAGAGAATGTAATAAGTTATTGTTTTACAGATAGAAGACGTTTTATTGGATTAAGGCTTGTATTTACTGCCCTCAATATAATATTTCTACATAAATTAATAATGTAAAAGCGAAATAAACGTAATTTTTATACGTTTTTTTCGTTTTTTTTTCTTTGAATATATAAAAAAATATTTAAATTTGCAAGCGTAAATAGTGGAATTATTGTAAAAAATAAAGACTATATATTCAATGGTAAATATAAATTAAAATAATACAGATATGAAAAAGATAACTTTATTAGTAGCATTATTGCTTATTAGTGTTTTTGGATTCTCTCAAAAATATTCAGAGTTAAATAATTTTAGAGCATGGAACATAAGTGTTGAAGGTGGAATAAATCCTTTTGTTTCTTTGAGTGAGAATATTGTTAATATAACTCATAATCCTACTTACAATGCAGCTATTGGTTTTAATTATGAGTTTAATCACAGTGATAATTGGTCTTTTATTCTTGGTGGTAATATTGGATATGTTGGTTTATGGTCAATAAAATATACTCAATTGGATGAACCAACACGAAATTTTGAGGAATATGATGTTCATCTACGAGTTCCAATGCTTGTAAGTTTCAAACAAAAGATTTCATCAAACTCTTATTTTGTTGCTAAGGCAGGTTGTGAATTAAGTCTTTTGACAAATAAGAATACAACATCTTTAAATGGAAATGTTATAAATATTGATGCAAATCATTATACTAATTCTGGTAGTAAGTCTATGATTTCAGTAGGTATGATTTTCAATTGTAAGGCCTTTTTATTAGGTACAGATATTGTGTATAGTCAAAATTTAGGCTTTTTGACAGAAGGTAGTGTTGCAATTCCTTTTGATAGTTATCGTTTTATAGATAGAGGAAGTTTTATTGGATTAAGGCTTTCGTTTACTCCAAAAAAATAAGATTTTTATATAAGTGAATAATATAAAAGCGGAAGAAACGTAATTTTTTATACGTTTTTTCCGTTTTTTTCTTTGAATATACTAAAAAGTTTATCTAAATTTGCAAGTGTAAATAGAGAAAAAATTTTTTGCAATGGAAGAAATCTTAACACAAACAATAGAAAAAACATCTCTTGAAGACACAATAGAGGGTGGAAATGAACTTCTTGTCTTTAATGATGATGTGCATACTTTTGATTATGTAATAGATTGTTTGCAGAAAATCTGTAAATTAAGCAAAGAACAAGCCGTTACTTGTACTAATATCATACATTATAAAGGTCTTTGTGTGGTTAAACACGGCACATACGATACTTTGAAAATTATGTGTGTGGAATTAGAAAGAAAAGGATTGAGTTGCGAGGTTAGATAAAAATATAAAAATAAGAAAGATATGAGTTTATTTGTGATTTTATTGATTTTATTAGGGGGATTAGCCCTTGTGGTGCTTGAATTCTTAGCCGTACCGGGTACAACTATTGTAGGACTTAGCGGATTAGGACTTTTGATATACGGAAACTATGAAATTTTTCAAGCCTACGATGATTCTTGGGGATATATCTCAATTTTAATTTGTTCAATTATTTGCTTAGGATTGTTATTCTATTCTTTAAGAGCAAAAACATGGAAAAGATTTTCTCTAAACGCATCAATAGATTCAAAAGTCAATGTGATAGACGATAAAATCAAAGTAGGAGATAAGGGTATTGCTATTACACGCTTAGCACCTGTTGGAATGGCTGAATTTAATGGAGAAAGAATGGAAGTTTATACCTCTACATCTTACATAGAGGCTAAAACAGCTTTGGAAGTAGAGGCAATAGAGGGAAATAAAGTAAGAGTAAAAGTAATAAATAATTAAAAATAAAAAGTTATGAATGCATCTATCTTTGGAATTATACTCATTGTAGTATTCCTAATTGTATTTCTTTATTTGGTTCCAATCAATCAATGGTTCCAATGTGTGCTTAATGGAGTTAGAATATCAATTGTGCAATTGATATTTATGCGTTGGAGAAAAGTTCCACCAGCAGTTATTGTTAATGCAATGATTAACTCAAAGAAAGCAGGATTAAATTTGAGTGCAGACTTATTAGAAGCCCACTATTTAGCAGGAGGACACGTTAGAAGTGTGGTTAATGCTTTGATTTCTGCTGATAAGGCTAATATGTCTTTGGATTTCAAAACAGCAACAGCAATTGACCTTGCAGGAAGAGATGTTTTAGAAGCTGTACAAATGTCTGTGAATCCAAAAGTCTTAGACACACCAGCTGTAACCGCTGTTGCAAGTAATGGTATTCAATTGATTGTTAAGGCGAGAGTTACAGTTAGAGCAAATATTCGTCAATTAGTAGGAGGTGCAGGAGAAGAAACTGTTCTTGCACGTGTTGGAGAAGGTATTGTAACTGCGATTGGTTCAGCAAAAAGTCATGCAGAAGTATTAGAAAACCCTGATTCAATTTCTAAACTTGTGCTTTCAAAAGGTTTAGATACAGGAACAGCATTTGAAATCCTTTCAATTGATATAGCAGACATTGATGTAGGAAAAAATATCGGTGCACAATTGCAAATGGATCAAGCATACGCTGATAAAAATATTGCACAAGCAAGAGCAGAAGAAAGACGTGCAATGGCAATTGCAGTAGAGCAAGAAATGAAAGCAAAAGCTCAAGAAATGAGAGCTAAGGTTATTGAAGCAGAAGCAGAGGTTCCTTTGGCAATGTCGGAAGCCTTCAAAAAAGGTAACTTAGGTATTATGGATTATTACAGAATGCAAAACATAAAAGCAGATACTGAAATGCGTGAAAGCATAGCAAAACCTGTAATTGATGCACCGACAAAAGAAAGTAAATGATTGTCGCAAAAGGAATAAAGGTAAATAATCTAAAAAACATAGATGTAAGCATACCAACAAATAAGTTGGTAGTTATAACAGGCGTATCGGGAAGCGGAAAGACATCTTTAGCTTTCGATACGCTTTTTGCAGAAGGACAAAGACGTTATGTGGAAAGTCTTTCTTCTTATGCAAGAGGATTTTTAGGTAGAATGAATAAACCCGAAGTTGAAAAGATTTCGGGTTTGTCACCTGCTATTGCAGTAGAGCAAAGAGTGATGAATAGAAATCCTCGTTCTACTGTTGGAACTACAACAGAAATTTACGAGTATATTAAATTGCTTTTTGCACGTATAGGAAAAACTTATTCTCCTATTTCAAACAAGGAAGTAAAGCGTCATAGCGTGCAAAATGTTGTAGATGAAGTTTTAGAAACTTTTGAAAACCAAACGAAAATACTTGTTGTTTCTCCTTTGAAACTAAAAGCAGAGGAAAATTTAAGGGAAAAATTAGAACTTCTAATACAATTAGGATATATAAGAATAATAATAGAGGGAAAAATTCATAGAATAGAAGATGTATTAGAAGAAAAGAAATTGAAGCTTAAAGAAATAGATTTGTTAATCGATAGATTGACAATAGAAAAAAATAATGATGAAATTTATATGCGATTATCCGATTCGGTGCATACAGCATTTAATGAATCAGATGGTTTTTGCAACATTATAAATGCAGAAGGTGAGGTGTTTTATTATTCTAATCGTTTTGAGGCCGATGGAATAACTTTTGTAAAGCCTTCTGCAAACTTTTTTTCTTTTAACAATCCTTACGGAGCTTGTAAGACTTGTTCAGGCTCTGGTCAAATAGAGGGAATATCTGAAGATTTAGTAATTACACGTCCTGATTTATCGGTTTATGAAGGTGTGGTAAATTGTTGGAAAGGGGAGATTATGAAGAAATTTCAAAAGGATTTCATCAATCAAGCCTTTGAAAAATTTCCTATACATAAGCCTTATAATCAATTAACTGAACAACAAAAAGATTTTCTTTGGAATGCCAAAGGAAAAGTAACAGGAATAAATCAGTTTTTTGAATTTGTAAAATCGGAAAGCTATAAAATACAATACAGAGTTTTACTTTCTCGTTATACGGGTCGCACAATTTGTCCTGATTGTAAGGGAACGAGGCTTAGAAAAGATGCTTCATACGTAAAAATATCAGGAAAGTCAATTGTGGATTTGATGTTACTGCCAATAGATGAACTTTTAGAGTTTTTTAATAACATAGAACTTACAGAATACGAAGAAAAGGTTTCGCAACGTCTTCTTACAGAAATAAAAACACGTTTAAATTATCTTATAGAAGTAGGTTTGGGTTATTTAACTCTTAATAGACAAAGTTCAACTCTATCAGGTGGAGAAAGCCAACGTATTTCGCTTGCAACTTCCTTAGGAAGTCCGCTTGTAGGTAGTATGTATATTTTAGACGAACCAACAATTGGGCTTCATTCTTGTGATACACAAAGGTTAATTAACGTTTTGCTTAAATTAAGAGATGTAGGTAATACTGTAATTGTTGTAGAACACGATGAGGAAGTAATAAAAGCGGCGGATTATATAGTAGATATAGGACCTTTTGCAGGACAAAATGGAGGTGAGGTGGTATTTAGTGGAGATTATGAAAAGATGTTAGAAAACGCTAATACACTTACGGCTCAGTTTATAAGGGGAGAACGTAAAATACCTTTGCCAGAAACTACAAGAAAATGGAAAGAATTTTTGCAAATCAATAATGTGTTAGAAAATAACTTAAAAGGAGTGAGTCTTAAATTGCCTTTGAAAGTAAAAACTGTGATTTGTGGAATTTCTGGTTCAGGAAAAACAACCCTTGTTAAGAAAGCTTTATTGCCAAGCATACAAGGATACCTTGGATTATCAATGGATTGCGTTCCAAAGTGCTCTCCTGTCGAGGGATCTTTATCTTTGCTTGAAGCAGTTGAGATGGTTGATCAAAATCCAATAGGTCGTTCTTCGCGTTCTAATCCTGTAACATATCTTGGAGCGTTTGATGATATTAGAACATTGTTTGCTGATCAGCCACTTGCTAAAAAACGTGGTTTAAAGCCTGGATATTTTTCTTTTAACACAGAAGGCGGTCGCTGTGAAGAGTGTAAAGGAGAAGGAAGTATTACTATTTCTATGCAATTTATGGCAGATGTTATTTTAAAGTGTGAACACTGCAACGGACAACGCTATAAAGAAGAAGCATTAGAGATAAAATATAGAGAAAAGAGTATTGCAGAGGTTTTAGATATGACAATAGAAGATGCATACGACTTTTTTTCGCAAGATGACTCAAACTTGTGCAGACGAATCTCTCAAAAAATCTATTCACTCATAAAAGTAGGATTAGGATATTTGAAATTAGGACAAAGTTCAATAACTCTTTCAGGAGGAGAGGCTCAAAGAGTGAAATTAGCCTATTTCTTATCAAAAGGAAGTAATGAAAAAAAGACTGTTTTCATATTTGATGAACCTTCAACAGGGCTACATTTTTATGATATTCTAAAACTAAATCAATGTTTTGATGAATTAGTAAACTTAGGGCATACAATAGTAATAATAGAACATAATTTAGATATTATAAAAACAGCAGATTGGATAATAGAATTAGGTCCTGGTGGAGGAAAAAAAGGTGGGAATATCATCTTTGAAGGAACTCCTAAATCCTTACTACAAGCAGATACTCCCACTTCAAAATATCTTAAAGAAAAATTTTAATTAATATTTTTGAATATCAATTAATCTAACTCCATCTAACCAAACAGCAACACAACCTACTGTTTCGTTATCACCTTTTACCTTAACAGGTTGAAGAGTCTTTGCATCAACAATTTCAAAGTATTCTAAGGTGAATTCTTTTCTCATTTTAAATTCTCCTTCTACATAACCTTTAACCTGAGAAACAGATAAGGTTTTCATTAGAGAAGCAGATTTTAAAAGAATTTCATGAATTTTTGGAGCAATTGCTCGTGCCTCAGGCGAAAGACGTACATTTCTTGAACTTGTAGCTAAGCCATCTTCATCTCTATAAATAGGACATTCTACAATTTCAATAGGAATAGAAAATTGTCTAACTAAATCTTTTACTATTGCTACTTGTTGGAAATCTTTTTCGCCAAAATAAGCTTTATCAGCCTTAGACCAATTAAATAATTTATGAACAATTGTTGCAACTCCATTGAAATGTCCAGGGCGTTGTGGGCCTTCCAAAACATTCTCTAAACTTCCAAAACTGTAAGTAAACTCAGGCTCTTCTGCATACACTTCTTCTGCACTTGGAGCAAAGACAACATCACAATTTATCTCTTCTAATAATTTTATGTCACGTTCTAAGTCTCTTGGGTATTTCTCTAAATCCTCTTTATTATTAAATTGAATAGGATTTACAAAAACACTACAAATTAAAACATCATTTTCTGCCTTTGCTCTTTTTGCTAAGGATAAATGTCCTTGGTGTAATGCACCCATAGTAGGCAAAAGACCAATAGATTTTTTTTCTTCTTTAAATTTATCTACACAAGATAATAATTCATTTATTGTATAACAAACTTGCATAACGATTATGTATTATTTATTATTTAATTCATCATTATTTTCTTCTTCCACCTCTTCGTAAGATGTAAATTCTTCGTTTTCTTTAATTTGATTTTCGTTTTGAGGAGAGAAATTCTTCTTGATTCTTTGCACTTTTTCTGGAATTTCCAATAAGAAATTTATTATTGTAATTACAATACTAAACCAAAAAGCATCAGAGAAGCTCTCAACCTTGAAATCTGTTATTAAATACGATGTTAAAAGTATTATAAACGCATTTATAAAGAGTTGAAACAAACCAAAACTCATCAAAATCAAAGGAGCCGATAAAAGTTTTAAGATAGGTTTTAAAAAGACGTTAAGCAAACTAATTACAAGAGCAGAAATAATGGCAGTAGTAAAAGAACTGATTTGAACCAAGTTAAATAAATAACTTGCAATCAAAACAGAAATTGACATAATTACAACCTTAATCCAAAACCTTCCTTTTCTTGGAGAGGGAGAATCGTCATTTAAGTTGATTTTGTATATTTTCATATTTACCTTTATTTGAATTGCAAATATACAATCCTTTTTTCAAAGAAAAAAACTTAGTTTTTTGAAAAATGTTCGTACATTTGCAAAAAAACTAAACAAAAAATAAATTAGAAATGAAATTACTTGAAGAAAAAGTTGCCCTAATTACAGGAGCATCTCGTGGAATTGGAAAAGCAATAGCTTTGGAATTTGCAAAACAAGGCTGTAATATAGCATTCACAGACGTAAGAGAAGACGAAAATATGTTGGCTTGCGAAAAAGAACTAACAGCATTAGGCGTTAAAGCAAAAGGATACGCTTCAAATGCTGCATCTTTTGAAGATAGTGCTTTGCTTGTAGAAAAAGTAGTTAAAGAATTTGGAAGAATAGACGTTTTAGTAAATAACGCAGGTATAACAAGAGATAACTTGCTTATGAGAATGAGCGAACAAGATTGGGATTTAGTTATCAATGTAAACCTAAAAAGTATATTTAATCTTACTCACGCTTGTCAAAAAGTTATGTTGAAACAAAGAAGTGGTTCAATAATCAATATGAGTAGCGTTGTAGGAGTAAGTGGCAATGCAGGACAAAGCAATTACTCAGCTTCAAAAGCAGGAATCATAGGATTTACAAAGAGTATCGCAAAAGAATTAGGCTCACGCAATATCCGTTGCAACGCAATCGCACCAGGATTTATCATAACTGATATGACAGCACAACTTTCAGAAGAAGTAAGAAAAGGTTGGGAAGAAAAAATTCCATTAAGAAGAGGAGGAAAACCAGAAGAAGTAGCAAAAGCATGCGTTTTCTTAGCATCTGATTTAAGTTCATACGTAAGTGGACAAGTAATTCACGTTTGTGGAGCAATGAATTGTTAGAAAAATAAATAAAAAAATAATAGAGATATGAAAAAATTTGATCCAGCAACAGCAATCAGCGCTGTACAAAGCATTTCTCCTGAAAGAGGAGTGAATCCTAACATAAACGATTCAGCAACCTTCACTTTCCCTTACGGACAAACAATGACAGACACTTTCCATGGTGAAACAGAAGGATACTATCTATATTCACGCCATTGGAATCCATCAAACTTTTCATTATGTCAAGCACTTGCAGCAATGGAAGGTACAGAAGCTGCTTGGGTAACAGGCTCAGGAATGGCTGCAATCACATGTTCTTTAATGCATTTCTTAAAAGCAGGAGATCACTGCGTAGCTTCTCAAACAGTTTACGGAGGAACATTCGCATTCTTAAAGAATTACATCGTTAGATACGGAGTTGAAGTAACTTTTGTGGACACAACAAACCTTGAAGAAGTAAAAGCAGCAATGCGTCCTAATACAAAAGTTGTTTATACAGAACTTATGTCAAATCCTTTGTTAAGAATAGCAAACATAGCTGGCTTAAAAGAAATCGCATCTAACGGAGGAGCAAAATTATTAGTAGATAACACATTCACACCAATGATATTCTCTCCATATAAATTAGGAGCAGACGTTGTTATTTACTCAATGACAAAATTTGTTAATGGAAAGAATGACTGTGTAGCAGGAGCAATCTGTGCAGACGCTGCAACAATCAACGCAATGATAGATGTAAATGACGGAACAGCAATGTTATTAGGACCAGTGTTAGATTCTTTCCGTTCAACTTCTATTTTGAAAAATCTTTACACATTACACATTCGTATGCAACAACACTCTAAGAATGCAGCATACCTTTCTAAGAGATTTAACGAAATAGGAATAAAAGCAAACTATCCAGGAAATGAAGATCACATAGATCACGCTTTAATGACTGCTCAAATGAACGAAGGATATGGTTACGGTGGAATGATAGCTATTGACCTTGGAACAGCAGAACGTGCAAATCAATTCATGGAAGCAATGCAAAACAAAGGAGTTGGTTACTTAGCAGTATCATTAGGCTACTTCCGTACATTATTCTCTTGCTCTGGAAAATCAACATCATCAGAAGTACCAGAAGAAGTACAAAAGAAAATGGGTATGAGCGAAGGATTAGTACGTTATTCAGTAGGATTAGACAATGATATGGAACACACATTCCAATTAATCCAAGAAGCATTAAAAGAAATCAACTTCATCTAAAAATAAACGTTGATTTTAATCAAAAAAAGCAAAGAAAAAATAATTTTTTTCTTTGCTTTTTTTATTTTTTTCTTTGCTTTTTTT
>JAGCLI010000236.1 GCA_017647065.1 Bacteroidales bacterium | reverse complement strand
CTCTATGATTATTGGTTTGTGCAGTTTGATTTCCCTAATGAAGAAGGTAAGCCTTATAAGTCAAGCGGTGGTAAGATGGTGTGGAATGAAAAGTTGAAGAGAGAAATTCCGGAAGGTTGGAGTTGCGGTACTCTTTTAGACATAGCACAATATACTAATGGTTTAGCTTGTCAGAAATTCCGTCCAACCGATGAGAACAAACTTCCTGTTATCAAAATAAAGGAAATGCACGACGGCATATCATCTGAAACCGAGTTCGTAAAATCAGATATACCAGAATCGGTTAAAGTTTATGATGGTGATGTGCTTTTTTCTTGGTCTGCATCATTAGAAGTAATGTTGTGGGCATATGGTAATGGCGGCTTAAATCAGCATATATTCAAAGTCACATCAAACAATGGATATCCTCGTTCTTTTTACTTTTATCAACTTATAGATTATATCGGGAATTTCAAGAGAATGGCAGAAGCAAGAAAAACTACAATGGGACATATCACACAAGACCATTTGAAGCAAAGTACGATTGCTCTGCCACCTAATACTGATATTGCAAATAATTTAGAAAAAAGATTGTTACCCATATTTAATGCAATTATAAATAATAGTCAAGAGATAACTAATCTTACTAAACAACGTGATGAGTTATTGCCTTTATTGATGAATGGGCAAGTGTCGGTAAATTATGATTAACCGAAAGTAAACAATAAGACTTAGAACTTATCAAAGTAGCACTAAAAAACGGTTTTTGAATTATAAATAAATAATCTTCTTAACTCTCTCCTATCCATTCTTGGTAAATTGCATCCTATTTTTGAACATCTTCCTGTAGAAAATATGGTGTATAGTAATCAACAAGCTTATTATGATGCAATATCTCAAAGTACTTGTAAGGGAGAATGTAGTCCTTTTATTGAATTTATGCTTGGAGAGATTTTAAAGACTCTTAAAACTCATCAAGGTAATGAAATTGATGTTAATGTCGGTAGAAATGTCGGTAGAAATGTCGGTAGAAATTATGATTTAACCGAAAGTGAACATCAAGTTTTAGAACTTATCATAGAAAATAATAGATTAACAATAAAAGAAGTGGCATTATTATTATCAATCTCTCAACGTCAAGTGGAACGTTTGTTTGCTTCTCTTAAATCAAAGGGTGTGTTATCTCGTCAAGGTAGCACTAAAAATGGTTTTTGGATTATAAATAAATAACCTTTTTAACTCTCTCCTATCCATTCTTGGTCTATGCCAAGTAAACGACATAGATTTATCGCTTCGGTTGGGGCTTGGTTGCTTTGATCTTCTACAAGGGAGTAGTCAATGTGTTGTGAAATTTCTTCTATCTTGATTGGGGGTTGTAGGTCTTTGTGATTAAAGCCTTTTACTCGCATTCTTTTTGCTGGGGCTTCTATATTGGAATAGTGGGTGGTTACTATTACTAAACTGCCTCTTTTGTTACATACTTTTAAAAAGCCTTCTACTAATTTCTTGCCTTCTATTGGATTGGTGGTGCGAGCAAGTTCGTCTACAAGGACAAGGTGGGTTGCATTGGTTTTTATTTCTTGTATTATGTTGTGAAGGTTCTTTACTTCGTAGGCAAAGGAGGATAGGCCTTCGTTTTCGTTTTGTCCATCGCCTATGCTTGTTAGTACTTTTTCTACAAGGCATACTTCGCCATCTTGACATGCTACGAAAAATCCGTATTGTAATAGTTGTTGGTTTAGGGCAAGGGTTTTAAGAATTAGTGTCTTGCCTGCCATATTGGCTCCTGTTATTAAATAGTTTTCTTCCCCTATTTCTATGTCTATGCTTTGATATGGTTGGTTCTTTTCTTCTAATAGTTGTTTTACTATGGGGTGGAAGATTTTTTTGTAGTGTATTTGTTTTTTGTCGGTGATTTGAACTTTGTTTAGGTTGTGTTGTGTGCTTAGTTTGGCTTTTGCAAAGGTTAGGTCTATTTGTGCTATTATGCTTAGGCTTTTGCTAAGGGCTGGTATGTAGGGATAGAGTTTTTGGCTTAGGGTTTGACGTATTTGGTTTTCTATTTCAAGGGTTTTTATGTAGAGTGAGTGGGCTTTGAGTTCGTTTTCTTCTTCTTTGGCTTTTTGCCATTGTTTGCGGGCTTGTGATAGTTCTTCGCTATATGCGGAGTAGATGTAGAATTGCATGGCTTGCATTTTCTCAGGGTCGAGTATGTCGATTATTTCTTGTAAATCGGGCAATGGAAAGAGTGGTGAAGTGAAGTCTTTTTTTAGTTTTTTTGTGTTTAGACAAAAGGCTTTGATTTCAAATAGGGATATATCGTCAAGGATTTGGTTTTGTTGTAGGGCTTTTATGCTTCCGCTTATGTCGTGTATGGTTGATAGGTGCATAAAGAAGCGTTGTGTGGTTTGAGGGTTAAGGGTTGTGAGATAGGTTTGACATTCTGTGATTTGTTGCCATTGTTGTTCTATCCATTGTTGGCTTTGGCTAAATGGGGTGTGCAATAGTAGGTTTCTTGCCATTGGGGTTTGGATTTCCATTTGGCTATATAGGGTTCTTAGGCTTGGGTTTTGGTTTATGGCTTGTTGGAATGTCATCTTTATAGTTGTTTTACGTTATATATATTGATTGGTATTTCTTTTCTAAGGGCGTCTAACATTTCTTCGTTATTAAAGTGATAGCCTGTTGGTGAGATTGGGTTGGCGGTTATGGCTATTAGGTTGGTTTGGTCAAGTACTTTTATTTGTCCGCCTTTGTATAGGTATTGTATTACGTTGTCTTCTTGGGCAAAGATTTTTGTAAAGTCTTTTATTATGATTTCTATTTCTTGTGGATTCTTTTGTATTTTTAGTAGTTGTATGAATTTGTCGTTTAAGGCTCCTGCTACAAATAAGCGTTTGCCGTATGTGAAGATTTTGTCTTTGTATTTGTCTATCATCATTAGGGAAGGAATTTCTAAATCTACTATTCCTTCTTCTGTAATGGCGTATATTCCGTTTTCTTTTTGTTGTAATTCTTCGTAAAATTCTCCTTGATATTGTGGAAGTTGTGTCATTTGATAGATGAATTTAGTCTTTTTTACCACAACATTTAAGGAGGCTGAGAGTGATGCTCCTGTTGAGAGTATCATTGCATCGGTTATTGTGGGCGAACCAAAGCTTTTTCTCGATAAAGCACCGTCTATTAGAATTAAATCTGCGTTTTTTTCTAATTTTTCTAAGAGTTTTTTTAGGTTTTTCGTATCGCTTGGACCTCCAAGTAGGACTTTTCCTTGGGTTATGGCTCGTG
>JAGCLI010000235.1 GCA_017647065.1 Bacteroidales bacterium | reverse complement strand
GGTACAGGTATAGTTCACATCGCACCAACCTTTGGAGCAGATGACGACCGTGTAGCAAAACAAGCGGGAATTGTGCCGATGTTTGTTGTGGATAAAGAAGGTAAAAATCAACCAATGGTAGATAGAACAGGCAAATTCTTTAAAGTAGAAGATTTAGATGAAGAATTTGTAAGCAAATATGTAAAAGAATCATATATAGAGTTTGCAGGAAGATATGTTAAAAATGCGTTTGATTCTTCTTTAACAGAAAAAGATCCTACACTTGATGTTGATATTTGTGTTTATCTAAAACAATCAAACAAAGTATTCAAAATTGAAAAACACACACACAACTATCCACATTGTTGGAGAACAGATAAACCTATTCTTTACTATCCATTAGATAGTTGGTTTATAAGAACAACTGCTATAAAGGATAGAATGATAGAGTTAAACAAAACAATAAATTGGAAACCTGAGGCAACAGGTAGTGGACGTTTTGGAAATTGGCTTGAAAACCTTGTAGATTGGAATTTAAGTCGTTCAAGATATTGGGGAACCCCTCTTCCAATTTGGAGAACAGAAGATGGAAAACACGAAATCTGTATTAGTTCTGTTGAAATGCTTTCTAACGAAATAGAAAAGAGTATTGCGGCAGGCTATATGAAAGAAAATCCATATAAAGACCATAAAAATTACGATAGTTTTGATTTACATCGTCCTTATATTGATTCAGTTATTTTAGTAGCTCCAAATGGTGAAAAAATGAAAAGAGAAACAGACCTTATAGATGTTTGGTTTGATTCAGGAGCTATGCCATACGCACAAGTTCATTATCCATTTGATTGCAATGATAAAGAATTAGCAAACAATTTCCCTGCTGATTTCATAGCGGAAGGAGTAGATCAAACACGAGGTTGGTTCTTTACACTTCACGCAATTGCAACACTTTGTTTCGATACAATATCATTTAAGAATGTAGTTTCAAATGGATTGGTGTTAGACAAGAATGGAAACAAAATGTCAAAGCGTTTAGGAAATGGAGTTAATCCTTTTGACATTTTATCTCAATATGGACCTGATGCAACAAGATGGTATATGATTACCAATACACAACCTTGGGAAAATTTGAAGTTTGATCCAAGTGGAATTGATGAGGTAAGAAGAAAATTCTTTGGAACATTATATAATACTTATTCTTTCTTTGCTCTTTATGCGAATATAGATAACTTTACTTACGCAGAAAAAGATGTTGCAAACGAAGAACGTCCTGAAATAGATCGTTGGATACTTTCAGAACTTAATTCATTGATAGATTTTTGTGATAAATCTTATTCAGACTACGAACCAACAAAAGCAGGTAGAGCAATAGCTAACTTTGTAGATGAATATTTGAGTAATTGGTATGTAAGATTATGTAGAAGACGTTTCTGGAAAGGAGAATACTCACAAGATAAGATTTCAGCCTATCAAACACTTTACACTTGCTTAGAAACACTTTCACAACTTATAGCTCCAATAGCACCATTCTTTGCAGAAAGATTATTTACCGATTTAAATAATGTTAGTAAACGTCATTGTTCATTCTCTGTTCATGCAACAGACTTCCCAAAATGCGATTCTTCATTGATAGACAAAGAATTGGAAGAAAGAATGCAAATGGCACAAAAGATTTGTTCATTGGTGTTATCATTAAGAAAAAGAAACAACCTAAAAGTTCGTCAACCGCTTTCAAAAATAATGATTCCAGCAAAAGATGCTCATCAACAAAATCAAATAGAAGCTGTAAAAGACTTAATACTTTCAGAAGTAAACATTAAAAATATAGACTTCTTAACAAAAGAGAATAATGTGTTGGTGAAAAGCATAAAAGCAAACTTCAAAACATTAGGACCAAAATTTGGACCAAAGATGAAAGCAATAGCATCTGCAATAAGTTCATTCTCACAAGAAGACATAGCACAAATAGAAGCAGAAGGAAAATATTTGCTTAATATAGAAAATGCAGAAATTGAAATAATGCTTTCAGATGTTGAAATAATCACACAAGACATTCCAGGTTGGGTAGTTACAAATGAAGCAGACCTTACAGTAGCCTTAGATACTACTATTACAGATTCGTTACGTCAAGAAGGAATATCAAGAGAACTTGTAAACAGAATACAAAACATAAGAAAAGAACAAAACTTTGACGTTACCGATAACATAATAGTAGAAATACAACAATGTGAATTGCTATGCCAAGCAGTAGATACATTTAAAGAATATATTTGTAGCGAAACATTAACAAAAGAATTGAAATTGGTTGATACGATAGAAAATCCTTT
>JAGCLI010000234.1 GCA_017647065.1 Bacteroidales bacterium | reverse complement strand
TTTGAGTATCCGTTTTCGTTATCGTACCAAGAAACAACTTTAACGAAGTTTCCGTCCATAACCATAGTAAGTTTTGAATCGAAAATTGAAGAATGAGGATTTCCAATTATGTCACAACTTACAATAGGGTCTTCAACATATTCCAATAATCCTTTCATTGGGCCTTATGCTGCTTCTTTTACCGCTGCGTTTACTTATTCTGCTGTTACGTTCTTTTCAAGTTCTACTGTCAAATCAACAACCGAACCATCAGGAGTAGGAACTCTCATTGACAAACCGTGTAATTTACCAGCCAATTCAGGAATTACTAAACCCACTGCTTTTGCTGCACCTGTTGAAGTAGGGATTATAGAACAAGCAGCAGCTCTTGCTCTTCTTAAATCTTTGTGAGGAAGGTCTAATATGTGTTGATCATTTGTATAAGAGTGAACAGTGTTCATCAAACCTCTCTTTATTCCGAATTTATCATTCAAAACTTTTGCGATAGGAGCCAAACAGTTTGTTGTACAAGAAGCATTTGAAACGCAAGTCATATCTTTTGTTAATATGTTATCGTTTACGCCTAATACAACAGTTGCATCAACATCTTCTGCCTTATCTGCTGGAACTGTAAGAATAACTTTTTTAGCTCCTGCTTTGATATGCTTTGTCATTTTTTCTTTTGTCTTGAAGATACCTGTTGATTCTATCACTATGTCAATGCCTAATTCTCCCCAAGGTAATTGTTCAGGATCTCTTTCAGAGTAAACTCTGATTCTTTTGCCATTTACAACTAAATATTCTCCGTCAGCTTCTACTTCTCCGTCAAAACGTCCGTGTACAGAGTCGTATTTTAATAAATAAGCTAATGTTGAAGCGTCTGTAAGGTCGTTTATTGCAACTACTTCAACGTTTGTTTTCTTTTGAATGTTTCTAAAAGAAACTCTTCCTATACGGCCAAATCCGTTTATCGCTACTTTAACCATAGTTATATGATTTTTGAAATGTTATTTAATATAAAAAATTGTTGCAAAGTTAAGACTTATTTCTTCATTGCCCAAAATAAAATGTGCTTTTTTGCAAATTATTATTTTCCGAGAGTTATTTGTCTGAAAATCTGTTCTAAATTTTCGCCTGATGCAAGATGTTTTGTCTCATCATCTGCAACTAATTTTCCGTTGTTAATGATTATAACTCGCGAACAAACGGCTTCTACCTCTTGCATAATGTGTGTGGAGAGTAAAACAGTCTTTGTTTGTCCTATTTTCTTGATTAACTCTCTTATCTCTACTAATTGATTTGGATCTAAGCCGGTTGTGGGTTCGTCAAGAATGAGAACTTTTGGGTCGTGAATCAATGCTTGTGCCAAACCTACCCTTTGCTTATAGCCTTTACTGAGCATAGAAATTTTCTTATTCACTTCCTTGCTTATACCTGTGAGCTCTATTATCTCTTCAACCCTTTGTTTTCTGATTTTCTTGTCAATCTTGTGTATTCCTGCAATAAACATTAGAAATTCTCTAACATACATATCGTAATACAAAGGATTTTGTTCGGGAAGATAGCCTATGTTTGCTCTAACTTGCATTGGGTTGTCAAAAATATCGTATCCACAAACTTTTACCTCGCCTTCTGTAGGAGGAATAAAGCAAGTGAGAATTTTCATCATAGTTGATTTTCCTGCACCATTAGGTCCTAACAATCCAACAATCTGTCCTTGCTCTATTTCAATGTTTATATTGTCAAGAGCCTTTTGTTCTCCGTATATTTTTGTAAGATTCTTTATAGAAATTGACATAATCAAAATTGTTTTTAAACTGCAAATTTACAAAATAAAACTTTCCTAAGATAGTTCTTTGTTGTATTTTTCTATTTCTTAGACCTATTTTGTAGATTTGTGTTTAGTAAATAAACGATTTCGTGCTATAATTGTTCAATAAAATACTTTTTCCAAGAGTTAAGCCCAAATGCGTAAAGAATTTTCAGACAAAAGATTTCTGATTGCAAATTTTGAAAATATAAGCACTTAAGTAAAAAACACAAAATCAAAGACTTA
>JAGCLI010000233.1 GCA_017647065.1 Bacteroidales bacterium | reverse complement strand
ATTCACCAATCATTGCCTCAAGTAAAAAAACCAGTAGTTTTAGCACGTCCATACATGGCAATAACAAGAGCTTATAGTGATAACAATGATTATGAATCAATAAACGACCAGACATGGAACTATGGTTCAGGTTCAAACCTAACTTTCATGCACGGAAACATAACAAAATCTCCTGAAAAATCTCCTTTCATTACACCTATCGCATTATGGGAATCATTTGATGCTCCAGAAGCTGCAAGAAACACTGTTTTCTTAGTAATGAATGACAAATTAACTATTAGAAGAGGTGAAACAAACTATATGTACAGCCATGGTTTTGAATTAAAAGATGGAGACAAAGTAATAGTTCAAAGCAACAACCTTGGATATCCTTTCTTCTATGAATTCACAGCAGAAGAATACGGAACAATTACATCAGAATACACAGGAGAAGAAGTATTAGATTTCATAACAACACAAGACACTTCAATAGAAGTAGCAAACCCTGTAAGAAATAGATTATTTATAACATCAGCAAACGGATTATATGTATGTAATGAAGCGTTTAACTTCACAAAAACATTCCAACCAAACAATCCAAATTCACTTCCTTGGGTTAAACTATTTAATTTCTCATCAACTGAAGAAGGAAGACGTCAAATAAGATCAATAGCACCTTCAATAGACGGAAACGCAGTATTGATTGCAGTAGACATAGAAGCAACAAACCAAGCTCCAGCAACATCTAAAATATACAGAATATCAGGATTGAATCAACACAATCTAAGCGATTTATCAACTTTCCTTGGTTCTACAATGGACCCACAAAACTTTACTTCAGTAGAAATTGCATCATTTGAAAGAAGTGTTTCTTCAATAGTTTACGCAGACAACGAAACAGCAATAGTAACTCTACAAGGATATGCACCAGAAGCAAATATTTACAGAGTAGGAAACTTAAACGCTGAAAATGTTGAAGACATTACATTCACTGAAATAACATTAGGAGAAAACTTACAAAAACCTGTTTATACAGCATTAGTAGAAAAAGTAAGCACTGACGGAAAAACAGTTTACGTAGGAACAGATGACGGAGTTTATAAAACAACTGACTACACAGCATCAAACGTTGTTTGGACAAAAGAAGAAGCATTCCCTTCAGTTCCTGTTTACGACTTATTCCAACAACAACAAAACTTACCAGAAATTCAATTCACAACTTACATAGCAACAAACGCTCAAAACAACGTTTACAATGCTACAAAATATCCAGGAGCTATCTATGCAGCAACTTACGGAAAAGGATTATTTATGAACTATGACAACATCACAGAAGAAAGACCAGAACCTGTAAGTTTAAATTCAGCAGAACAAATAGCAACAACAAACATTGATTTATATCCAAATCCAGCACAAAACAGAACAACACTAAGCTACAGCTTAAATTCAGCATCAAATGTTACACTTAACATATTTGATATGAACGGAAGATTAATATCAAGCTTAGACAAAGGACGTCAATCAGCAGGATTACACACACAAGAAATAGCATTATCAGGCTTAGACAAAGGTGTGTATATGATACAAATCATAACAAACAACGCAACACAATCATCTAAATTGATAGTTCAATAATAGAGATTACAAAATGAAATAGGACGAAGTTGCAAAGCTTCGTCCTATTTTTTTATACTACTAACAATAAGAAATATATTTTTCAGTTATAATATATTATGAAGAAATATTTTTTAGCAATCAGCATATTGATAATATCAAGCCTTACAACAAAGGCACAAATCGGAGGCAATGCAATTTATTCCGTACTATCCTTGCACCCTTCGGCAAAAACAGCAGCCTTAGGCTTAGACTTTCTACCATGTTTTAGTGATGATATTACAGCGATTATCAACAATCCCTCAACACTTAGAAAAGAAAATCACAACGACATAGGAATTACCTACACCACACTATTCTCAGGCATCAATCAAGCCTCACTTGCATACAGTCACACCCTTGATAAAATAGGAAGTTTAGCCCTTGGAGTACAATATTTAAACTATGGCAGTTTCGATATGACAGAAGAAAACGGCGATGTAGTAGGAAAATTTGCAGCAGCCGATTATGTCTTCACACTATCTTGGGGAAAAATGTTAGATAGCAACGTTTACATTGGAGCAAATCTAAAACCCGTTTTCTCACAATACGAAAGTTACAATTCTTTCGCTTTAGCAATAGACCTTGCCGCAAGTTACCAATCTTCCGATCGCACTTGGGCACTCTCACTTATGGCAAGAAATATGGGAAAACAAATAAAAAAATTAGCAAACGAAGACTTCTCCCTACCCTTTGACCTACAACTTGCAGCAAGCAAGAAATTAGCACACGCACCCTTGACAATATACGGAGCAATCACCAACCTACACAAATGGAATCTAAGAGAAGACGACCCATTGAACCCAAGAGACGAAATAGACCTTAACGGAGAGGTTACAAAAGAGAATAAATTTGTAGGAATACTTGATAACACATTTCGACACCTACAAATAGGAGTGGAATTTGCACCCTCAAAATATTTTTACATAGCAGCAGGTTATTCATGGAAACAAAACAGAGAAATGTACCTTAAAGACGCATTCTCACTTGCAGGCTTATCCTACGGAATCGGCATAAACTATTCACGCTTCCACCTTTGCTACTCACGAAACGAATATCACCGCTACGGAGCCCCTAATTACATAAGCCTTATAGTGCAATTATAATTTTCAAACTTTATTAAAGAAAAACAAAAACGCTCGCAAGTCAAAATTTTTCAAAGACTCACGAGCGTTTTTCTTTTTTTTTGTATATACTAGACTGTTCTTTATACAAATATAAATATCAATAATCAAAACAATAAAAAAAAGACTTTTTAATAATATAAATTGAGATAAAAGAAAAGCAGTATTATAAAAAGACATTATATCTATTTTATATACAAATATTTACATTGTTATACAAGTTTTGTTCAGATATTTTGGCATAAGTAACTTTAAATCCATCTAACAATGTATTCATTTGAGCAATACATTCATCTGTTCGCAAAAACTCTAAAATTAAATTTCTTGTCTTTTCATCTTTAAAATCAGATAATACGTGTATTGCTGTTGTTAGCATAAAGTCGTCTTGTGCTATTACAATTTGTTCGGGTCTTGGAGTAAGTGATGATATTAAAATATCTCCTTGTTTACAATATCTTGTTGTTCTTTTTTGCTTTGAAGAAATTTGGTCTTTTAAATTACCTATTTCTATATAATTTTTAGGAAGTATATCAAATGATTCTTCTGTTCTTGCGTTTATTTTACAAAAACAACTTAGTGGCAATCCTCCTTTTTTCTTGTATTTAGGATAAATATCACCTACATAATCTTTATCTTGGTTTAATATTATTTCAGACAATAATCTTATTTCTGTAAATTCACTATTTACATTATCAATATTAACATTATTTCCCCTATTTTCTATAAATTTTTTTGTTATTACAGACAAATTGGATAATACCGATGTTTTTAAAATAGTAGTTGTTGGTTTATTTCTATCTGAACTAAATTCGTATCCTAAAAATTCCTTTTCTTTATTTTTCATTTTTTGTCCAGTAGGGTTACTATATTTAGGGGATTTATGTATTAAAACTTTATAATCCAATGTTTTAATTTTACACTTTTGCACAAATAGAATAACAGGACTAGTTGTAGTATCAGAAAACGTAATATCCGCAGTCAAGAGCAAAGAAAGTATTTTAAAATTATTAAATAAAAACTCTCTTAAATATTTATACTTAGATTGAGACAGCACGCTTTGTGGCAAAACAATCGCTCCAATACCATTGTTTTTTAATAATTGCCACATCCTTTCTACAAAATAAATTTCAATACAAGTTTCTTTTGAAGTTAAATCATCTTTTAATAAAGAAAATGTATTACTATTTTTATCTATTCCATTTCGTTGAAAGTTCAACATAAATCCTTCAACAGAATATGGAGGATTAGATATTACATAATCAAAAATTTCATTCTTATTACTTGTATTGTAAAGTATTGTGTTTTTATATTCTTTACAAGAAAACTTATTTATCCCATCACCCGAAATAATATCTGCCATACCATCTCCATTTAGGAATGTTGCTATTTTGGTAGTTTTAGCTAATCGATAATCTTTTTCAATCCCAACAACACAATTCTTTACCCATGAATAAGGGTCACTCATATAAGCATTTTTT
>JAGCLI010000232.1 GCA_017647065.1 Bacteroidales bacterium | reverse complement strand
ATGCCCATCTTGCTATCAAAGCTCTGTCTCTCATGTGTGATTCTTCTATTTGGTCGCCAAGTTTTATGCGAACTACTTGTGTTAAAAGTCCATTTTGCATTTGTGAAATATAGCTTGCTTTATATGCTTCTGCGTCCGGCAATAGTCCTAATTCAACTAATTTTGCGTCTGCAAGGTAATAAAGTGCGAAAAGGTCGGCTCTTGCTTCTTCTATCGTGCTTCCGTATGCTTTTAAGGCTTCCGGATCAACGCCCGGCAAGAGTTTTCCGCTTCCATGACCAAGACATTCGTGTAAATCGGTGTGTAAGTCATCTGTGAATTGACCATATTTCTTTATAATCTCGATTTCTTCTTTTCCATAGGCAAATTCTTCCAACATTCCGCTACCATTAGATGCTTGAGCGTAGGCTTCTGTAAGGTTTGCGATAGTTACAGACTTGCTTCCGTGCTCTGCTCTGACCCAATTGCTGTTTGGAAGGTTTATTCCTATGGCTGTTGAAGGGAAAAGGTCGCCTCCAAGAATAGATGCACTGATAACTTTTGCTGAAACGCCTTTTACTTTTTCTTTCTTAAACTCTTTTGCAACAGGAGAATTATCTTCAAACCATTGAGCGTTGATACTTAATTGTTCTGCACGCTTTGTAGCTTCTATGTCTTTGAAATTAACTATACTTTCCCAAGATGCTTTCATTCCAAGAGGGTCTCCGTATGATTCAATGAAACCATTTACAAAATCAACATTAGGTTCTGTGTTTTCAACCCAAGCAATGCTGTACTCATCAAATGTTTTCAAATCACCTGTTTCATAGAAAGAAATAAGCAAATCAATAACTTGTTGTTGTTTTGCATCTTCTGCGTAAGGACGTGCAAGCTTTAAGTTTTCTACTATCTTGCTTATTGCTTTTCCGTACTTGCCTCCTACTTTCCAAACGTCTTCATAGATTTTTCCATCTTTGCCTTTTACAAGTGTAGAGTTCATTCCATACATTACAGGCTTAGCTTGATCGCCCTTTGCTTTCAATTCTGCATAGAATGCTTCGGCTTCTTCTTGTGTTACGCCTTGATAGTAATTGCAAGCACTTGCAAGCAACAAATCAACGCCTTCTGCAAGAGATATTTTCTTAGCCATAACCTCTGGATTGAAGATTACCTCTGCAATTTCTTCGCTACATTTTGTTTGTTCTACGAACCACTGACGCTCAAACTTAGGAACAAATTTATCACTTCCGTAATGATGATGAATACCGTTGCTAAACCAAACACGTTTCAAGTATTCCTCCAATGCCTTGAAGTTTTTGTCGTTTTTGTCGCCTTTATAATTTTGATAAAAGTCTTCTAACATTCTACGAATTTCAAGATTGTAGCGTCCGTTTTGGTCAAAAAGAATATCTCTTCCCCAAAGAGCAGCCTCATTCAAATAATAAATGAAGGTTTTTTGTTTAAGGCTCAATTCATCAAAGCCATCAACTTTGTAACGCAAGATTTGAATATCTGCAAAACTTTCTACATTGTAGTCAAACTCTGTTTGCTTTTGCTCTTTCTCACCGCAAGAAACCGCAGTCAAAGCAGCTGTAAATAACATCATTGTTTTAAAAATTTTCTTCATAGATAAATAATTTGTGTTTTTAAGTTTGCAAAGGTACGAAATTTGACTAAGAAAAATAAATCGAAGAAAAATATTCTCCTTTTTAGAGTTTATTCTTTGCAATCCAAGGAAAATTAGTACTTTTGCGAAAAATAATTTAATCACAACTAAAAATATAACGGATATGAAAAGGAAAATCTTTATGGCATTAGCAATAATTGCTCTTGCATTAGGAATGCAAAGTTGTGCAGTAAAAAATAGCAACTTGCTTTCGATAAATGACAACGCTGTACTTAACACTGCAAACTTTGAATACGTAGGTTCAGCACAGGCAGAGGCAGATGTAACATACGTTTTTGGATTTGGCGGAGGTAATCCTGAACAAGAAGCAATAAATAAATTAAGAGAAAACGCCAAATTAAAGGCTAATCAAGCTCTAATAAACATTTCTGTTACAAAATCAACAAAACGCGTTTGGTTTGTATCGACAAAAACCGTTATAGCAACAGCAGATATTATTCAATTCAGATAAGAAAAAAGAAAGAGAAAACAATCTCTTTTCAACTCAAAACAAAACGCTCGTGAGTCTTTACTTTAATTTGACTTGCGAGCGTTTTGTTTGTTTATAATAATAAAATTGTTATTTTTGCAGTTAATATTAAAAGATGTTTACCATGAACAGCATCACTCAAAGTCAAATTATTCCTTCTATTCAGAAGTTTTTTTCTACTCAACCAATAAATAAGGCTTGGTTATTCGGCTCTTATTCTCGTGGAGAGGAGACTGAGCAAAGTGATATAGACATTCTTGTTTCTTTTGACAAGGATGCTAAAATCAGTCTTTTTAGATACGCTGACATAATCTGTCAATTAGAAAACATACTCAACCATAAAGTTGACTTAGTTGAAGAAGGTTCCCTATTACCTTTTGCAAACGAAACCGCAAATAAAGATAAGATTTTGATATATGAGAGAGACTGTTAAAGATAAAGGCAGGATAGAACACATGCTCTTTGCAATAAATAATGTAGAAGAGTTTACGGCAAACTTAAGTGTAGAAGAATTCGAGCAAAGTAAGATATTATTTTATGCAGTCGTTAAAAACATAGAAATTATTGGCGAAGCATCTTATATGCTTACAAAAGATTTCAAATTATCCCACCAATTTATCCCTTGGCAAGTAATAGAAAAGATGCGTCATGTTTTAGTTCATGGTTATTATACTATTTCTCCGAAAAAAGTTTGGACGACTGTACAAGAGGATTTGCCTGTTTTGAAAAATCAACTTGTTAAATTATTAGCGAAAATATAAGTTTTAATTTGACTTGCGAGCGTTTTGTCACAAAATAAAACACTTTCATTAAGCATTAAGCCCAAATGCTTGCTATATCTTCAAACAAAAGATTCCCGACAGCAAACCTTAAGAATACAAAACCTTAACCAAAAGTCGCAAAATCAAAGACTTAACATTTTCAAGTACTAAAAACGCCGAATTTTTCTTTGTTTTAGTTGATTTTTTCTTGATTTTATAGAAATATTTCTTTGTTTTAGTGTGTTTTTTTCTTGATTTCAGTAAAATAATTCTTGATTTTATTAAATTATTTCTTGATTTCAGTAAAGCGAAACAAAGATTCATTTTTTCATTGTTCGCTTTGCAAATTTTATGTACATTTGCACTTGTTTTTGAAAGCGTATATTTTAATTAAATACAAAAGAAAAAAATCATGGAATACAACTTCTTGAAATCAGAAAAACGTGGAGAGATTCTCATTCTTACGATTTCGGCTCCAAAATCGCTTAACGCATTAAATTCAACCATACTTGCGGAGATTAACGACTTTGTTTCAAATATAGAGAAAGACACAAGGGTTTTGATAATCACCGGAGATGGAGAGAAATCTTTTGTCGCAGGAGCAGACATCTCGGAAATGGCAAACCTAAACCAAGCTGAGGGAGAAGCCTTCGGAAAACGCGGTGCAGATGTGTTTAGAAAGATTGAGACACTTCCTATTCCCGTGATTGCAGCCGTTAATGGCTTTGCTTTAGGTGGCGGTTGCGAATTGGCGATGGCTTGCGACATAAGAATATGTTCAGCAAACGCAAGATTCGGTCAGCCTGAGGTCGGCTTAGGTATTGTTCCGGGATTCAGCGGAACTTATCGTCTTGCTAAACTCGTTGGAATGGGAATGGCAAAACAGCTTATCTTTACCGGCAAACCAATAAAAGCAGATGAAGCTTTGAGAATCGGATTGGTAAATGCTGTTTATGAACAAACGGAACTTATGAACGAAGCTGTTAAATTGGCTGAAAGCATAATTGTAAACGCTCCTTTGGCTGTTGCTTACGCAAAAGAATGTATCAATGAGGAGTATGACTTATGTGCAGACAAAGCTATAGAGTACGAAACCAAGCTTTTCGGAAAATGCTTCGCAAGTCAAGACCAAAAAGACGGTATGCGTGCTTTCTTAAACAAAGAAAAAGCAGTTTTCAACGGCAAATAATGATTAACAATTAAAACATAAACAAAATGAAAATTTGTGTAATAGGAACAGGAACAATGGGTTCCGGAGTGGTTCAAGCATTCGCTCAAGCAGGAATGCAGGTTATAGTAAAAAGTCGTAGTCAGGCAAGCTTGGATAAGGCGGTTGCAAGAATCAGCAAAGGATTGGCAAAACTTGTTGAAAAAGGCAAAATAGAACAAGCGGCAATGGACGCAACCCTTGCTAACATCAGCACAACAACCGAGTATTCTCAACTTGCGGATGTTGATTTGGTGATAGAGGCAGCTGTAGAGGAAATGGAATTAAAAAAAGAGGTGTTTGCAGAACTTAGCAAGATTTGCAAGCCTGAAACAATTTTCGCAACAAATACTTCATCTCTTTCAATAACTGAAATAGCTGCTTGCACAGATCGTCCGGAGAGATTCATAGGTATGCACTTCTTCAATCCGGCTCCTGTAATGAAGCTTGTAGAGGTTATAAAGGGACAAAAGACAAGCGAAGAGGTTTGCGAAAAGATTGTAAACCTTGCAACCGAAATGGGAAAAGTTCCTGTTAAAGTAAATGAGGCTCCGGGCTTTGTTGTGAACAGAATATTGATTCCTTTGGTTAATGAGGGTGTTGGCATATTGGCTGACGGCGTTGCAAGTGCTGAGGAAATCGATACTGCAATGAAACTTGGTGCAAACCATCCTATGGGACCTCTTGCTTTGGGAGACCTTATCGGATTGGACGTTTGTCTTGCTATCATGGAAGTTCTTTACAACGAATACGGAGATCCTAAATACCGTCCTCACCCATTGTTGAGAAAAATGGTAAGAGCTGGTTTGTTGGGAAGAAAAACAGGCGAAGGATTCTACAAATATTAAAAACGAATACCCCTTGCGGTAGATTAAATCAAAGAATCGGTTGCGTCTTTCAAAGATTCAACCGATTCTTTCTTTGTTTCGTTATTTCCTTTCTTGGTTTTATTTTTTCAATTATAAAATCCAATTAAACAAATAACCCGATATTACAATCAACAAACTTACAACTCCAAAAAATATTCCAATCAATCGCCAAGTCATTACCTTTTTTAACATAGTTGCCTCGGGAATCGAAAGCCCTATTATAGCCATCATAAAAGCAATTGCAGTACCAAGAGGAATACCCTTTGCAACAAAAACCTCCACAATAGGAACAACTCCCGCCGCATTAGCATAGATAGGCACCGCAACCAAGACCGCCAAAGGCACACCCCACCAATTTTGAGAGGAAAGATAATTTTCAAAAAATCCCTCAGGCACATAACCATGCATTGTCGCACCAATACCAATTCCTATCAAGATATAAATCAACACACCTTTGACTATTTTCAAAGAATCCTTTGCAATAATTGGCAAACGTTTAAGAAAAGGAGTTTTTTCCATTTCCCACGCCTTAGTTTGCAAAGACGATTCTCTTTGAGCATTCTTTACCCAATTGCTTAATAAAGATTCAAGACGCATCTTACCCAAAACAAATCCCGCTATCATAGATAAAACCATTCCACTTACGATATAGATAAGAGTTGCCTTAATACCAAAAGTTCCAAGAAACATTGCAATCGCTATTTCGCTAATCAAGGGCGAAGAAATCAAAAAAGTAAGCGTTACACCCAAAGGAATACCACCCTTTACAAAACCCATAAAAAGAGGCACCGAAGAACAAGAACAAAAAGGCGTAATTCCACCAAACAAAGCCGCAAGAAAATAATCCAAACCATAAAGTTTATGTGTTGAAAGATAATTCCTAAGACGCTCTATCGGGAAATACGCATTTATAATCCCCATTATAATACTAATTGTAAAGAGTAGCAAAATTATCTTCACACTATCGTAAAAGAAAAAATTAACCGCTATTGCCAATTGTGAAGTTTCCTCCAACGAAAACACATCATAAACCAACCAATCTGCAAACCTTTGTATCATAATCCCAATATTTCTTTTATTTCACTTTCATTTGGCACTCTACCCTTTATTTTCACCTCGCCATTTACGATTATAGCAGGGGTAGAAAGAATATTATAAGACAAAATCTCCGAAATATCCTCCACCTTCACAACTTGAATATCAAGACCATTGTCTTTAATTACTTTTTCTATTGTTTTAAAGGTTGTTTTACACTTTGCACAACCTGTACCTAAAACCTTTACTTCCATAATTTTTTAAATATAAATTGTTATACAATAATAAATTCCTATCAATACAAAGATTACTCCAACTACAATGTTTAACCATTTTTGCATTAGTTGCATTTTACCATACACCTCTCCTATTTTATTTGTGCTAAAAGCCAATATCCATGCGACAAACAACACAGGCAATCCGGTAGCAATAGCAAAAACAATAGGCAAAAAATATCCCATTGCAATAGTTGCCGAGATTGGTATAAGCATTCCAAAATAAAATACACAACTTGTTGGACAAAAAGCCAAAGCAAAAAGAATGCCTAAAAGCAAAGCCCCAAAACCTCCCTTACAAGAAAGATTTGTATTCTTATTACTAACACAAAAAGAAGGAAGATTTAAATTCTTGCCAAAAAGCATAAACAACCCTATCAAAAGTAAGGCAGGTCCTAAAATCTTTTCTCCATATGTTGCAATAAACCTTTGAACACCAAATAAGCTTGTGCCACTTTTCAAAATAAGTATAAGAACTATTCCAAGCAATGTATAAGAAAGCGTACGTCCTAACACATACAACAAACCATTGATAAACATTGTTCTTTTCTTTTCTACATCTCTAACAATGTAAGCAACAGAAGCAATATTTGTTGCCAAAGGACAAGGAGATAAAGCGGTCAAAAGTCCAAGAATAAAAGCGGTTAAAATCGGCGTTGTAGAACTATTCAATAATGATTGCAAAAAATCCATAACCCTAATTATTTAACATTTTTACAATCTCTTGATGCAAACCTTTCTTAAACCCCTCCGAATTTCTCAACGCATTAGCAAAAGCAAAATCAGTAAGATTTCTCACCCTCTCTTTTGAATTCGAATCATAATCAACAAGAATCAAAGAAGACCAAGCTACCTCATATTTATTAGCAAGAGCCTCATTTTGTGTTAAATCTATTGATTGAAACATCAAATCACCTTTTTGCAATTGCTCAACAAACTCTCTTTCTATCAACTCTTTGCTACTTTCCTCTATTGCCATACAAGTAGCACAACGTTGCGAAGAATGAAAGTAAAGAACCTCCACTACATTTTTCTTAACATCAACTTTCTTTTCATCTTTCTTAGACTTGTCATTAGAACAAGCCACAAACCCTACACAAAGGGCAATCATAAACAAACATTTTTTCATATTCATAAATTATATCATTAAGTTAGTAATTCGCAAAACAACGAACAATATTTACAAAAAAAGAGAATAGTCGCTATTTGCAACAATCCTCTTTTTCTAAAAGCGTATTATTAAAAAACTCTCCAAACAATTCCTTTGCCAAACGCCAATTCTCACGATTTATACAATACTTCACCTTTGGCGTTTCAACCTCCCCTTGAATCAATCCCGCATCTTTCAATTCTTTTAAGTGTTGAGAAACCGTAGCCTTTGCAATTGGCAATTCCTCATGAATATCTCCAAAATAGCAAGTGCTTTGTTTAGCAAGAAATTGTAAAATTGCAATACGCGTAGGATGTCCCATAGCCTTTGCAAAACGTGCAATCCTTTCTTGATTCAAAACCCTATTTTTATTTTCCATTATTTCATTTGTTTGTTGTTTGCAAAATTACGAACATTATTTAAACTACCAAATAAAAATCCAAAAAAAAACGCTTACCCTTTTAACAACTCCATATCAAAAATTCTTTAATTTGCTCAATGGATTAAACAAAAAACACACAAATTTGCTTAATCTATTGAGCAAATTTGTGTATCTTTGCAAAAGATTTCTTAATATTGAAAATTATGGAACAACTTTTAAGCCAACATTTACGTCTTTTATCTCATCTAAACATGCCTTTTGAACGTAGTTTAATGAATAAAATCAATTGGAATTCGCGACTAATCGGCATTCGTGGTGCAAGAGGAGTCGGAAAAACAACTATGATGCTACAATACCTAAAAAAAACCTATGGAAACAATCCAAATATCGCCCTATATGTTAGTCTTGATCACATATATTTCACACGACATTCTCTTATTGATTTAGTAGAACAATTTTATCAAAGAGGAGGCAAATGTTTATTCTTAGATGAAGTACATAAATACGAAGGTTGGAGTAGAGAAATAAAAAACATATATGACGGATTCCCAGACTTAAAAGTTGTTTTCACCGGCTCCTCTTTACTAAACATACTTAATGCAGAGGCAGACCTTTCTCGCCGATGTGTAAGTTATGACTTACAAGGACTTTCTTTTAGAGAATATCTTATCTTTAAAGAAAACATTCCTCTTCCCTACTTTTCCTTAGAAGAAATCTTAGATAAGCCAAACGAAATTATTGAGCAAATTATTTCTAAATGTAAACCCCTAAAACATTTCTCTCAATACCTAAAAGAAGGCTATTATCCATTTTTCTTAGAAGAAAACATTGACTACCTAACACAAGTACAAAAGGTAGTAAATATGATTTTAGAGATAGAATTACCTCAATTAAGCAAAGTAGATATTGCAAACGTAAGAAAATTAAAAAGCCTACTTGCTATAATAAGTAGCAATATTCCTTTTTCCGTTGATATTAGTAAAATAGCACAAACATCGGAACTAAGTCGCAATACAATCATCAATTATTTAGCTCATTTACACCAATCTAAACTACTAAATCTTTTATATAGCGACAACTTAAATCTAAAAAGAATGCAAAAACCCGATAAAATATATTTAGAAAACTGCAACCTTCTACACGCTCTTTCCCTTTCACAAGTCGAAATAGGAACCGAACGAGAGACATTCTTTGTTAATCAACTATCCTACCAACATTCTATCGAATATGCAAAACAAGGAGATTTTATTGTAGATAGCAAATACACCTTTGAAATAGGGGGAGCAAGTAAAGACGGAAAACAAATCGCCAAAATAAATAACTCCTTTATTGCAGCAGATAATATAGAATACGCCATAGGAAACAAAATTCCTCTTTGGATTTTCGGATTCTTATATTAAACCTACCCCCTCAACAACTCCATATACCTTTCATAAGGAATAAACCTACCACCCATTGATTTGAGGTGGGAGGTTTCTAATTGACAATCAATAAACGCACAACCAACCGAAGAAAGCATCTTAGCAAGATAGATAAGAGCCAACTTTGAAGCATTAGGCACAAGAGAAAACATACTTTCCCCTATAAAACCATTTCCAATAGTAACCCCATAAAGCCCCCCAACAAGACGTCTTCCATCTTTTTCTTCCACATCCCTCTCCCACACTTCAACACTAATAGCAAAACCCAACTCATGCAACCTTTTATAAGCCTTTATCATATTCTCTCCAAGCCAAGCCCCCAATTCTTCCGTTCTATTATTAGCCGTAGCACAACCATTTATCACCCCATCAAAGTCCTCATTAACCGTAACCAAGTATTTATCTTGCCTAATCAATTGTTTCATAGAATGACTTATGTGAATCTCATCGGGAAAAATAACAAATCTTTTCAAAGGACAATACCACAAAGGCTCCTTGTAATGACGAAACGAAAACCAAGGAAAGATTCCATTGCTATAAGCCAACAAAAGCCTATCCTCCAACAAATCTCCACCAATTGCAATAAGTCCATCCTCCTCTCCCTCATAAGGATTAGGAAACCACAAATCACCATCCAACCTATAAACCGCCATTTTCTTAATTTTATTTTACGTTAAGATTGTGCAAATTTATTATTTTCTATAATGTTTATTTTGTGCGAATTTCAGCCAATCTTTGTTTGAAATAGCCAAATCAAGTTTATCTCCTTTCTTACTTGCTTTTATTCTCTCTACTATCATAATTCCTTTTCTTGCAATGTTATATGCTCCGTTTGCATCGGCATCTTGTGGTAAGGATTCATCACATTTAGAACTTAAATAGAAGTTTCCTTCCTCATCTGCAATCGGAGAAATTATGTAATCCACATCTGTATTGCTTATACTATTACGCATTTGCAACGTAAGACGAAGTAAGTGCAATAATTCTTCAAAAAATTCTTTCTTTTCTTGATTTACTATTTGTTCTTTCAAATCCAAATAATTTATTCCATACTTTTCAAACAATTCTTTGAACGAATTAGTCAAGTCAATAGTCTTATTATCCCATTGAGAGTTCTTTTCACTATTACGGAAAGTCTCTATTCTTTCTCCAAATGTACAAAGAGTCCACTTAGTCCTTGTTTGATCGGCTTTTGTAGTAAAGTTGTTGTAATCAAACTCAAATTCAAAATAATTCTTTTCTTTATTGAAACGTATATCTTCAAAGTTTGAAAAGAATTTTCTTGCATTTTCTTTATTGGTGTAACGAGTGTCGAAAAGATTCACAAAACCTGTTACAGGATCTATTTTACTTGTATTCCAAGCTTGTGTATAGAATAAAAATCCACTTTGTTTTCCTAATTCCTTAAAGCTTTTAAATTGATTTGTTAATTGATATGCCTTCAATAATCCGCCAATTTCTTGTGGGTTTTTCTTCTTGTCCGCCAAATAATTCAGTTTATCAATCAACATTTTCTCAAATTTCTGATAAACGGAATGTTCAAACTTTTGACGACCTCGCATAAAACCAAAATTCAAATCTTCAAGTACAACAATAGCGTTATACTCTATCATAAGATTACATATCTTGTGAATCGCTTGACTAAGGTATCCTTCTTTCAAGTCTTTGATTCCTTCTATTGTTTGCCAACTCTTGCGTTCTTCGTCTCTTTCTTTTTCTCTTTCGGTCAGTTTATTGTGGTAATCATAGTTATTTATAACATTTAAACTTGTTTGATACTTTATATTTCCTTGCAAATCAACAACCGAAATATAAAGTAAATGTCTTTCTCCTCGGTCAATTCCTATGATATGTAGGTCTTTTGATTCTCTAATGTATTGATTTACCCTATCATTTACGTTATCAATATTTTCACTTTTAAAGTTTATTGTTATCGGAACATGGAACTGATATTTATCAACTGTGTATCGTTTGTCTTTTATCAAGTCATATGGGAATACGCTCTTATAATCTCCACTTAATTTGTTTTTATGTTCTATTGGTTCATTTGCCGGGTGTGTTGGTTTATCGTTTGGCAAACTCTTTTTTCTGAAAAACACTTCTGCTTCTCCGTTTAGTTTATATACTACATTAGAAAGATTATCTCCTTCAAAGAGCATTTTCCAATAAAGCGTATGAAGGTTTGGCGTACCTTTGCTATGAGGCGAAAAATCCTTGTTATAGATTTGGAAAAGATAGATTTTGCCTTCTTCAACCAAAGATTCAATATAATCAACAGCAATATTTCTAAAAGTGATTTTATATCCTTGATGTTCTACTTCTCTATAAAATCCACTTAAATCTTCGTATGACTTTGTATCCGAAAAAACAAATCCAAAATGTTTCCAATCTTTATGTTTTTCTATTGAGATTTTAAAGAAATCTATCAAAGCATGACAATCTTCAATCTTAAATTTATCGCCTTTTTTATGTGTTTCGTTTTGGTAATTTTGTAATAATTCATTACTTGGATTAAATTCTGCAATTCCTTTTGTAGATAAAAAAACTTTGGGGAGCATTTTATTTGGTCCTGGTAAGAGTTTGTATTCTATTTTTTCATAGCACTCTCCGTTGTTTTTATCTTTTGTGTTTTTAATATCAAATACTGCATTATGATTTTTATTCATTATTGCAAGATAGTAAAGACCATCTTTTCTTAACAACACACTTGTATTATCTCTTTCTTTATTTAAGTCCCAACCTTTTAACAATGTAGAGTTTTGAAAGTTTAGTTTGATTTTTTCTTCCGAATAAGGTTTTTGTGTAAGATAGTTTCTTACCATATTGTAGAGTTGAGTTATTTTATTAAACTCGTCCCATAATTGTGTAAAGTCCCCATAGAATTTTTCATCTTTTTCAGCCTCGTTGCCCTTTCCACATAATGGTTTTATATAGCTTTGCAAAGCTTTTAGAGAGTCTAAATAATTTTTGATTTTCTCAACATTTTCTTTGTCTTGTTTTAAATTGCACTCTTTGGAATATTCTATATTCAATAAGTCTTTTACCTTAGAGTAGTTATTTTCTATATCCACGAAAAGAGTTTCAATGTTTTGTTTAAAATAATCAACAATTGAGCTTTTATTTTCTAATTCTAAACTTGCAACTCCTTCCTCTATCGTGCTTATTGCTATACTGTCTAAGGCTTTTATTAGCTTCTCAAGTCTTTCTTCATAGTCTTCGATGTTTTCTTTCTTTTTTTGCTTAACATCTTTCTTTAATAATTCTCTTAATCCTGCATAAATAATTCCATAACTGCCAAATACCTTTTGTGAAATATTGGTTATTTGAATGTCGTTGCGGATATATATTTTGTTAACATCGTATTTGTCAAGGGAGATTATCAATTGTTTGATTTTTTCCAAAAGGCTACCCTTACCATCTTCATTTGTTGTAAATTCTCTACGACATTCTTCTATTTTTTCTAAAAGTTCATTATCCGAGCTAAAAGTTTCAGGCAACCAAGACAAAGCACCTCTATCGCTTAGTATTTGTTTGTACAACATTTTCAATTTTGGTAATCTGTCCTTGCTATCTTTTTGCTTTTGATTATAAAGGTTTATGTATTCGTTTAAGCCTTTTATCTTTTTATTCTTTTCAAGCGACTTTCCTCCTATTAAGGCATTATACCTATCTATTTGAGATTGTGAAAGCAATTCAATGTAAGATTCTATCATAAAGAAATCTTCTAAACCCTTTCCTTGCAATTCTTCTTTCAAATCTTTGCTTATATTTGCAAAGTCTTCACTTACCTTTGAGGTTTTAAGTTTTTCAAAAATAGAAACGTTGTCTAAATGTTTAGGCAGGTTTTCGTGAATTAGTCGATAGGCTATTGCAGTTGATTTTTCTTCACTTGAATACATATTTTTACGGTTTTCATGGAATCCTGTGAAATATGTAGTAAAAGTTTTGAACTCTTCAACTAATTCTTTATTGTTTTCATCATCTAAAAACTTAGGAAGCAAATCAGTTATCAACTCTTTTTTACCTAATTCTTTAAATTCTTCTCTATCATTAAAAGCTTTTACAATTTGACTTCGTAATTGGTCTTGTATCTTTTTGAATGCTTTATTATCTGATTAGCTTTTATCTTTTTTCTTATAAAGTTCACAATACTCTTCTAAAGAATCTTTCTTATCATTACTCTCTATTTTCAATTTACAAGACGAAAGCGATTTTTCTATAAAGTCTTTATGATATTCATCTATTAGTTTCTTTACTTTTTTGTAACTATCGGCACGATGTTTGTCCTCTTTCAACAAGCCATGCTTTTCTATAAAGTCTTGTGTCTTTCCAATAGGTCGCAATTCAAAACGAAGCGTTTTTGAAATAGAATAAAGATTTGTAAAATTCTCAAAATTTGCCATAAACATTCTTTTTTTGTGTATTGCAAATTTAAGAAATTGTATCAAATAACCCCTTGAATTATTATTTTTTTTCTAAGAAAATTATCTTTTATTCTTTGCATAAAAAAATCCACATAAGAAAACAACTAATAATGACGTTATTAAACAAATCAACAACCTTGACACAATATGAAAAAGACAAAAGAAGTAAACCCTAAAAAAGAGATGAAATCTTTGATAATATGTGCAATAGTCTCATTTGGTATTGCTCTTATTTTTGCTATCCAATTATTATTTCTCTCATGTAATGGTTCCGAAAAAATTTATGCAGGAACATATTTTTGGGACTTCTATCCTCATAGTCCTGACAAGCAATTTGTCTCTCGTTTTAAAGATGATAGTATTGTATATATTTGTGATTCTACAACAACTAATTGTATTAAAACATTAAAAGGGCATTCAGCTAAAATAAATGATGTTGATTTTTCTTCTGATTGTAAACATTTAGCCTCTGCCTCTGATGATAAAACGATTAAAATTTGGAATATAAATAGCGAAAAGTGTATTAAAACTTTGGAGGGACATACAAAAAAGGTTAATTCAATAGAATATGGCTCTAATGGAAAGAGATTAGCTTCGTCTTCTTCTGATGGTACTATTAGAATTTGGGATATAGATAGCGGAAAGTGTATTCAAACAATTAAAGGTTACGAAAGTTTATGTGGAAGTGCCTCTATTGCGTTTAGTCCTAATGGTAAATATTTGGCAACTAGTTCTTCAAAAGGAAGAATAGACATTTGGGACATAAATAATGGAAAATGTATTCAGACTTTAAAAGGACATATTGATGGAATTATGTCTATGGATTTTAGTCCTAATAATAAACACTTGGTTTCTGTAGATTGGGAAGGTATGATGGTGATTTGGAATGTAAAAACTGGACTTGCTCTAAAAACTTACAAAGATTTTTACTATTGTCATACAAGAGTAAAATACAGCTCTGATGGAAAAAGTTTTCTATCGCAAGGTGCTAACATCGGAGGTTGGGTAACAAAAAAATGGAATGCAGAAGTAGATGGTCCAGGTGAAGTAATTCCAGAAAAAATACGTGATTTATATAATGTCGATACAATTATTATTTTACCTTTCTTTTGCGTGTTCTTTTCTTTATTTTTAGCGTACTTTTCAATTAAAGAGGTAGAAAAATACTATAATCTTTATCTACAAAACAAAAAAGAAGATAATTAAATTATAATTTATCTGTAAAATGTAGGTGATGAATTTACAAAAAAAGCACACAAAACATTTTTTTCTAAAAGTAGAAAATATCGGCATCTCTATGTATTGCATTGCCGTATTTTTGCAAATTAACGTTTGCAACATCAAAAACAATTACGCTATCCCCTCCCGTAAACTCTTTTGCAAAAGAATCAATCTTTAATTTCAGGTTTTCCATAATTCTTTTTGTGTTATTAACCTCATAAACCGAATATTGCAAACGAATAGCACCGTTCTTTGTAAGCATTTTTGCAAATCTTGTTCGGAGTTTATCATCACTTATATCATAACTTACAACTAACATCACACTAAAAACTTTGGATAAGACGCCGTATCCGTACCACGCATAAAGCATCTATAATAAGACTGAACATATTTAAAGATTTCCATTTTATAAGGTAGAAGTGCATCGAAAAACACCTTACAATAATCCCTGTTTTTATCATATCTCAATCGCCATTCACCTTTTACGACACTAAAATCCTTATCACTAAATTGTTTTCTATTAAATGCCGTGCGTACCGCCCTATCAATAATGCAACGAAACGGCTCCACCAAATCGCAAATCAAAGACTTTCTCCTAAACCACAAACGATGATAAACTCCAACATAAACATCAAATCCAAACATTCTAACAAAACACTCCACATAGTTAAACAATATCGTATAGCCTATATCAAGCGTTGAATTTATTGCATCGTTCTTTACTCTCGGTTGTCTTTTCTTCCAATCAAGATTTTGAAAATACGCTCCAAAAAACTCTTTTGAAACATTACCCTCAACACTCATCAAACGATTATAATCTTTCTGTTTATCAATAAGCGACAATACTCTTTCGCATACTTTTTCTGCTTTAAGGGTCTGCTTATCTTTCAGCCTTGTTTTTTGCAATAAGGAGAGTTGATTTTCAATCTTATTTCTAACAAGAACTTTCGCTATGCTTATATCCTCTTTTGGTAAAGAGTGTTGCTTTTTGCGTAATAGGAAATTAGATTCTGCCGAATTGCTTTCAAAAAACACTGGTCTTAAACTAAGATTTGTTACTACTAAGCCTACATTAAATCTCTTACACTTCTCTATCAAGGGAGTAGTTATGCTGATATTCCCTATTACAAATAGCATAAGAATTTTTTGAAATGGCAATTTAGTTAAGGTTTTTACGCCTTCTTCTGATGTTTCTTCAAGCATTAGTTCTCCGTTGCTTACTCTTAGGGTTCGATGTTCAAGACAATTTATCACAAATATCGAACGAAATTCTACATCTTTATGTGTAAACATTTTCTATATTGGTT
>JAGCLI010000231.1 GCA_017647065.1 Bacteroidales bacterium | reverse complement strand
CTTTCAAAAAAACCATCGGTGTAAATATCCTTCAAACCCTTAATAAAAACTAACTCTCTAAACTTTTCATTTCTCAAAACAGAGTCTTTACCCAAGGCATCTAAGAAATCTACGTGATTATGAGTAGTCAGCCAAAATTCTATCTCACTTTGAGAAACAAATTTGTTACCCTTAGAGAAATAATGATCAAAAACATTATTAAAACAATCCATATAACCAACATTATAATAAAGAATAGGCTTATCAATAAAAAGACTATTTCTAAGTTTATTGTAATTTCTCAAAGCAAGACTTCTTTCCAATGCAGCAAACTCATATTCCACATAATTATAAAAGTAAGAAGACTTATCCTCATTTTGTAAAAATTGATTCTTCAACTCATACATACCCGCAATAGCAAGACTATCTCTCATAGGATAAAGTTTTCTTTTATTATTTAAAAGATAATTTTGCACCTCATAGTCATATCGTATAATCTTTGAAGTCAATTCATTCTCAGGACTAAGAATCTCTATTGGCAATTCAACCTTATACATCAAAACATTAAAAGAATCAGCAAGATTAAAATTAAAATCTCGCAGTTTCATTTCATATATATTACCCGGTTGAGCCAAAAACGAATAAGAATAAGCATCTATACTAATAACCAACTCACTTACCCCGTCTAAAACAAGAGAAAAATTCACAACACTATCGCCTGAGGCAATCGTTTGCACACTTTTTTCAGTTTGTAAAAAAGAAATTCTATCCTCAACAAGAGATAGTTTAACCTTTTTATTTTCCAAACCCTTACCCGTTAAGTTTATTCTAACATTTTGAGAATAAACAAAAACACTTGACAGCAAAAATATAATTAAGAATAACCTTTTCATTTCAAAATAAAAGTTTAATAAAAAAAATATTAGGCAAAGATAAGAATATTTCTTTGCTTTAAGAAAATAAATCAAAGAAATATTTCTACATTTGCAAGGATTTTTAGCAAAAAACTATGACAAAAAAAACATATAACAAAAAAATAGGTTTATATTTTGGAAGTTTTAATCCAATTCATAACGGGCATTTGATTTTAGCAGAACAAATTTTAGAAAACTCCGATTTAGATTTGATTTGGTTTGTTGTCAGTCCACAAAACCCTTTTAAAGAAAGAAATAATCTTTTAGACAATAGAGCAAGATACTTTTTAGTTCAAAAAGCTATTGAAGATAACGACGGTTTTCGTGCTTGTGATATAGAATTTTCATTACCTCTACCCTCCTACACAATTGATACGCTTACTTACTTACAAGAAAAATACCCAGACAAAGAGTTCACCATCATTATAGGAGAAGATAATTTGAAATATTTTCACAAATGGAAAAACTATCAAGCAATATTAGACTATTATCGAATATTTGTATATCCACGACCAAATTGTGAGCAATCCGAACTTTTCAAACTAAAAAACGTTATTAAAATCAACGCACCTATGATAGAGATTTCCTCCTCCTTAATAAGAGAAAACATAAGAAACAACAAATCTATACGGTATCTTATTCCTGATGTAGTAAGGAAAGAAATAGAGAAAAATTCTTATTATTTGTAACTATTTTTCCATTAAAGCGTAATAGATTGTAGAAAATAAAAAAAAGCAGATATATAATGAGACAACTCAAAATCACAAAACAATTAACCAATAGAGAAATCACATCTTTAGACAAATATCTTCAAGAAATAGGACGTTTAGAGATGATTTCACCTGAGGAAGAAGTAAAATTGGCTCAAAGAATTAAAGCAGGTGACCAAATTGCCTTAGAAAAATTAACCAAAGCCAATTTAAGATTTGTTGTATCGGTAGCAAAACAATATCAAAATCAAGGAATGAGTTTACCAGACCTTATTAACGAAGGAAATCTTGGCTTAATAAAAGCAGCACAACGTTTCGATGAGACACGAGGCTTTAAGTTTATTTCCTACGCTGTTTGGTGGATTCGCCAAAGCATTCTTCAAGCCTTAGCAGAGCAATCAAGAATTGTTCGTTTACCTCTAAACAAAATAGGTTCTATGAACAAAATCACAAAAACCTATGCTCGCTTAGAACAAGAACTTAACCGCACTCCTAATCCAGAAGAAGTAGCTCACGAATTAGACATTTCGGTTGCAGAAGTCAAAGAAAGCCTTCGTCATTCTGGCAAGCACTTATCAATGGATGCTCCTTTGCCAAGCGATGAAGAAAATACAATGTATGATTTTATGAAAAACGAAGACGGAGAAACTCCCGAATCAGAATTGATGTACGAAAGTTTGAAATTAGAGATTAACCGAGCATTATCAACTCTAACACCAAAAGAAGGCGATATTTTGAAAATGTTTTTCGGATTAGAGGGTTATCCACCTATGACCTTAGATGAAATTGGTGAGAACTTCGATTTAACAAGAGAAAGAGTGCGTCAAATCAAAGAAAAAGCGATTAAACGATTAAAACAAACATCACGAAGTCATATTTTACAATCCTACTTAGGACAATAAATAAAAAAAGAGTGGTTTTCCACTCTTTTTTTTATCTATCTTTTTCTTATTCTATCAAAATCTTTTTGTTTGCAAAGCCTCTTTGTGTCTTTATTCTTACGATGTACGTTCCGCTTTGAAGATTTGACACATCTATTGTTTCAATGTTTTGACTGCCTTGTTTTCTTAACACAACTTGTCCTAAGGCATTATGTATTTCTATTTCTTTTACCTTGAAAGATGATTGCACTGTTACTACATCATTTGCAGGATTTGGGTAAACATTGGAATATCTATCAACATTTACATCATAAAGGCATACATTAGTATCAGGATACGTGCCATCTCCTAAGGTAGTATCTGTTTCTGCAAAAATTGGGAACATATACATTTGACAAGTATTTGGAATAGCACCATTATTATAGTAAGCAGGATTAAAAACATCTGCATATCTATACGTAGGAAGTTTTACTACGGCATTATCATAACATATTGTTTGATTGAAAAAATGCTCACTCCATTGCACCCAAGTAGTTGAGGAGTCATCTGCAGTTCTTACTAATGAGGGATATGGAAAATTACATTCAGTAAAAACCATTTGTGATATTAACGTAGAGGTTTCTGTTACATCTTCCACTATATAAAACAATCCATTTACATTAACAAGACTATCAAAGTAGTATTCTATATAAGAATATTGCTCTGTATCATATAAAATAAAGTTTGTGTCAATATTAACTGATGTTATTTCTCTATTCAATGTATTGTTCATTAGTTTTAACTTGCCTTTTGGTGTTGAGCTATAATAGCTGATTGGGTCTGAATTTGTTTGACAAATCGGCATATAACGTTGAGAATAAAGTAGAAGTATTTTAGAGTATTCGTCTCTAACTATTTCTCTTAATAGTTGACGGTAGTCAACTCCTATTGCAATACCTTTTATAGTTAATAATGTATCCGTATAACAAGGTTGTGCTCTATCAAGAACACCAGAACTATCGCCATAACCACCATGCTCTGTTTCATAAGAACCACCTGTCATCCAAAAATTATAATGATTTCTTGCCATATAATTGTTTGTATTAGAATCTGTTTCATCATAGAATAGCAAAGAACTACAATGTTCCACATCTATAAAATCAGGCAAATAATAATCATTAAATATCGTATCTGATACATTTTGTGCTTTTGATACAAAAAATGTAGACAAAACTGCGATTAAAATAAATACTGTTTTTTTCATATTACTTAAATTTTATTGTTAATTACAAATTAAAATATATTTTGATGTAGTTGTCTTAGGTTGTAAAATAGCCGTGTTTTGATTTCCAATAACGTAGGTATAAAATGGAAAACCTATGTTCATATTAAAATGATTACAATTATATACCTTTACACTATATGCGCTTGCACAATTTGTAACAGAAGAACTATTCCGTTTACAATCAAATAATATTAATGTGTTCAACGAAGGATCTACTCCTAATGTTGCAAAATAATAATCATCATATCTTGTAACACTATAATATTGTTTTATTGATGGAAAAATTTGAATAGTTGGTTGTATTGCTCTACTTATATATCCTTGTGTTGCAAATGGGTCTACTGTAAATACTACATCACCAGCAGAACGCCCTGTTGTTAAATACAATAATTTATTATCCTCTATACAATATTCTAAATCTATTGGATCTAATTTAGCGTGTATATCTTCTAAATATTGTTGATTGATTATGTTTATATTATCATCAAATGTAATAAAATCTGTTTTATATGTAACAGAACTACTTGTGTTTTTTAAATGCGTATAGCCTAATGTAAATATATCTGCATTTATTTTAGAATTTTCTAAAACATAATTATCATACACACTCATAGGATGTGAAAAATAACCTCCTGTATAATTTTGTATATCAATAGCTTCAAATAATGATACAATCATTGTTGAGTCATCAATTTCTTCTATCGTTGCTATCTTTTTATATCCAACAGATAAATTTTTGAAAGTATATGATGAAAACATCATTTGATAATTAGCAGGATTTATCGTATTTAAACGAATAAGACAATTGTTACTTGATAATGCTGCTATTTGAATGTCTCCCCCTAAATCGTATACTTCAAGTTTTGTAATTTCCGGAATTGCAATAGGATTGTTCATTAATTGTATTGTAATTGGTGATGGATTTTGAGAGAATAAATCAGCAATATTTGCCCACGCTATAAATCCACATAATCCATTATAACTACCGCAAAAGTAAATATGATCTTTTAAAATTTTTAAATCATATATTTTTACATTAGGAATTATAGTTTGTGTTGTAACATTTGTTCCCAAAGTTGAGAGAACTAATGTCGTTAAAAAATTAGAGTTTGATGGTATTGATGATATTAGAGTATCTTTGTTTATATTTCTAACTTTTATTATATTTGAATCAATTATTGTATTTGCAGATATTTGTCGCTTTGTTGTTGCGGTATTTCCTTGATTTATTATATTTTGCATTTGTGAAAATGCGACTATTGGCAGTAATACCAATAGTAATATTATACTTCTTTTCATTTTATTTCCTCCTAAAATTTAGAGTGTGAATACTTTATTTTCTCTTTTGCTTTGATTGGATTTATTTTAACGATGTTTGCTCAAAGCAAGAGATGAAGCAAACATCTCTATTTGCTTAAATTGTTCTTGCAAAGGTAGGTTATGCTTTTAGTGTTTTGCATAATATTTGAATATGTGTTGCAAATATAAAATATTTCTTTGAAAAAAATAAAAAAAGCAAAGAAAAAAATATTTTTTTCTTTGCTTTTTGAAATTATTTCTTTGTTTTTTTTTACTTCACTCTTTCAGAGTATTCTGCAGTTCTTGTATCTACTTTGATTCTTTCGCCTGTTTCAATAAACAAAGGTATTCTTACTTTTGCTCCTGTTTCAACTGTTGCGTCTTTCATTGCGTTTGTTGCTGTGTTTCCTTTTACTCCTGGTTCTGTGTAAGTAACTTCCATTTCTACAAATGGTGGTAATTCGCATGAAAGTGGTGTTTCTGTGTCTGCATGTACTACTACTTCTACTGCTTGTCCTTCTTTAAGGAATTGTGGTGCGTTAATTAGAGTTTCTTCTATGTTTATTTGTTCGTAAGTTTCTGCGTGCATAAAGTTATATCCTGTATCGTCTTTGTAAAGGAATGTATATGGACGGCGTTCTACTCTACAAGTTTCGATTTTTGTACCAGAAGGGAATGTATGCTCTAATGTTCTTCCTGTTTTGAAGCTTTTAAGTATTGTTCTTACGAATGCTTCTCCTTTTCCTGGCTTTACGTGAAGAAATTCTACAACAGTAAATAAGTCGTTGTTCATTTCTATACACAATCCGTTTTTAATGTCTGCTGTTGTTGCCATTTTCTCTTATTTTTTTATTTATTATTTTCTGTTAATTCTTTTATTCTTCTTTCTAAAAATTCGTTGTCTTCTTCTAATTGTTTGTAGTGTTTTTCGTAGTAGTTGGATTTTATTATTGCTGCTATCATTTTCACTATTGCTACTGCTAAAACTGCCAATATTAAGTATTCCACTTTTTCAAATTTAAAGAAAATCTGATAGATTACTATGACCAAGAGTAGCAACATTGCTAAAAAGTCTAATATTTTTGATATTT
>JAGCLI010000230.1 GCA_017647065.1 Bacteroidales bacterium | reverse complement strand
TTAAGATATGGGATGCAAATACAGGAAAATGCCTTAAAATCTTAAATGGAGATTCAGAATGTGTCGAATCCGTAGCATATAGTCCCGATGGTACAAAAATAATCAGCGGTTCAGGTTATTGGAGCGGTGCAAAATGTTTTGGAGAAATTAAGATATGGGATGCAAACACAGGAGAATGCCTTCAAACCTTAGAGGGATATTCAGAATGTGTCAATTCCGTAGCATATAGTCCCGATGGCACAAAAATAATAAGCGGTTCAGGTAATGCTTTGTACGAATCAGATGATAAAACCATTAAGATATGGGACGCAAACACAGGAAAATGTCTTCAAACCTTGGAGGGACATTCAGATAATGTCGTTTCCGTAGCATATAGTCCTGATGGCAAAAGAATTATCAGCGGTTCAGTGGATAAAACCGTTAAGATATGGGGAGTGGAGTAGGGTTTTTGTAGATTTTAATAAGTGAAAAAAATATGAAAGAGAAAATAAGAAATTTTTTTTTGAGCGGACAGTTTGATTATTGTGCTGTTGGCTTTGGTATTTTGAGCATTATTTTGCTTTTAGCATTTGATTGCTGTTGGCTTAATTGGGTTTTGATTGGCTTAAACGCTTTAATGGGCATAGGTTACTACCTTTATGCTCTTAGATTGTGGCTTTGCAATAAACCTAAGTTTGATTGGCACTTGATAAACGGAGCCTTTATGCGAAAAGTCTTGGTATTGGTTTTGCTAACTCCCTTTATCTTTGCACTTACAACCCTTATTTTTACCTCAATCAAAGGTAACGGTTTTCATTTAGTAGATATTGGTAGTCATCAGCCTCCAAAAAATCCTTATTCTCCTTTTATGGAAGTTTTATATCATTTTATTGATCCAGGAAATTTGCACACAGCAGGAGAAGGCACTTCGTATTTAGTGTTTATTATTGCGATTTGTGGAGTTTTTCTTTTGAATGGAGTTTTGATTTCTTCGATTGTGGGTTGGATAGACAAGAGAAAAGAAAGATACCTTCAAGGACTTGAACCTTATCAACGCTTTTTGAAACGTAAAGAGCACTATGTCATAATAGGAGGAAGTGATATTGTTGAGGGAATCGTTGAGCAAATTTTTGAAACGCCACAAGAAAATGGCGAAATGCCATACATATTGATTCAAACCTCAAATAATGTAGAGGAATTTAGACACAAATTGTTTTCAGGTCTTGATGTTGAACAACAAAAGCATATCATTATCCGCTATGGCAATAGAAATGTAGAAGAAGACATTGAGAAACTCTATTTAAATAAAGCCTTAGAGGTTTATGTCATTGGAGAAGAAACTCGAACTGACGATATGGAGTCGTATCACGACACTATGAATATGAAATGCTTGAATTTGATTTATGAAAATGTGAGAAAAAATAAATCTTTTGCAAAGAATGATAAGGATAATCGTCTTGTTTGTTATTTTATGTTTGAGTATCAAACCACATTTAATGTTTTTCAATATTCGGAAATAAGTGGGGAAATAAAGAAACGTATAAATTTCAAACCTTTTTACTATTATGAAATGTGGGCTCAAAGGGTTTTGGTTTGCAAAGAACTTGAAAATGAAGCGAATTGTGAATATCTGCCTTTGGAAGGAATAGAAGGTATAAAAAAAGATGATAAAGATTATGTGCATCTTGTGATTGTGGGAATGACTCGTATGGGTACTGCCTTGGCAACGCAGGCTGCTTTAATGGCTCACTATCCTAATTTTGTTGAAAATGGCATTCGCACAAAAATAACCTTGATTGATGAGAATGCAGACAAGGAAAAGAATTTCTATATCGATAGATACGACAGACTTTTTGCTCTTTCAAATTGGTCTTATAAGGAAATGGTAAGGTCAGAGAGTGGAAAAGATGAATTAAAAACCGTTTATACATACAAACCTACTGATTGTGAACATTTAGGAGGAGATTTTCTTGACGTGGAATGGGAATTTATTCAAGGAACTGTCGCACAATTGGAACTTCAAAACTACATTGAAGACTGTGCATCAAAGACACATAAAATGACAATTGCGATTTGTAAGGACGAACCGAGCAGATGTTTGGCAGCAGCCTTGAATTTAGAGTGGAAAATCTATGAGAAAGCAATGCAAGTCTTGGTTTACAACAGATATGACGAAGCTTTGATAGAACAATTAAAGAATAAAGAAGAGTCAGAAGTTTATTCGCCGCTCAAAAACAAACTAAAAGCGTTCGGAATGGCGTCAAAATGTTTTAGAAAAGATATTTTGGAGGATTCAGATAACTTAGCCAAAGAATTTCATAAAGTTTATTGTACAGATGAAGATGGTAAAATACGAGAAGAAGATGCAGAAATAAAAAAACTTACTGATTATTGGTCAAATGTTTATGTTTCTAATACTTTGTGGTCAAAGTTGCGTTGCGTGGAAATAGAGAAAGAAAAAATAGTAGATAAGGATAAAGAAATTCTTATAAAGGTTGAGCACAACAGATGGAACGTTGAAAAACTTATAATGTCGTATAGACATCTTACAAAAGAAGAACAAGATGAAGCACGTAAGGATTCTGAAAAAAAACGACTAAAAAGAGAAATGGCACACTTGTATATTTGTTCAAATAAAAGATTGAGAGAAATAGATGAGGGGGCTATTTCCTACGATGAGAGGATTGTGGAGAATCTTATCAGAATTAACAAAGACTTTGAAGCAAAGAAAAAATGACAGATCAAGAAATAATTAAACGACTTATTGATAGGGAAGAAGCCTTCACAAGAGATTTTTTCTTTATTCGTTGTCGTCCGTTATTTTTCAGCATAATAGACAAAGTGTTTTCTTGTAAGGTTGAATTTAATGAGTTTGTTAATGAATTTTATCTTTACCTTATGGAAAACGATGCCTATCGGTTGAAACAATTTCAGTATCGCAGTTCGATATATCAATGGATTAAGGTTGTGGCAATAAGATATTTTGTCAAAAAACGTGATTCTATGATAGAAAACACTTCGCAAGAGACTCTTTTTAATACCATTGCTAATACTCATTGCACGAATGATGATGTGAAAATCATATCTGAAATAGATGAAAAGAGACTTTTGCATGTTATGACAAACAGACGTTTTGCTTATGTCTTGAAACGCTTGATTGTAGAACAAGAAGATCCGAAGATAGTGGCAGAAGAATTGAATGTTACGCTGGCAAATCTTTACAATATAAAGAAACGTGCTATTGCATCTTTGACAACAATATTACTTAATGAAAATCAAAGCAATGGAAACAAATAGAAAAAACGATAAATTGTCCTCTGAATTGATTGCTGCTTATTTAGATGGAAATACAACGGCGGAAGAAACATTGTCTGTCTTGAAAAATATAGCAATAGACGAAGAATTGCGAGA
>JAGCLI010000229.1 GCA_017647065.1 Bacteroidales bacterium | reverse complement strand
TATTAGACAAATTACCCGAACACATAGCTGTCATAATGGACGGAAACGGACGTTGGGCTAAACAAAGACAAAAAGAAAGAATCTTTGGACATCAAAATGGTGTTAATGCAGTGAGAGAAGTTACTGAGGGCTGTGCAGAATTGGGTGTAAAATATCTTACATTATATACTTTTTCTACAGAAAATTGGAATCGACCAAAAGAAGAGATAGATGCACTTATGGCAATGTTGGTAGATACAATTGCAAAAGAAGAAGAAACTTTAATGAAAAATAATATTAGATTGGAATATATTGGAGATATTTCTCAAATTGCCAAAGAAACTCAAAATGCTCTTAAAAATACTATTTACAATACTCGTAATAATACAAGAATGACTCTTATTCTTGCTTTGAATTATAGTTCTCGTTGGGAAATTACTCAAATGGTGAAAAATATTGCACAACAAGTAAAAGACAATTCTTTGGATATTGAGTCAATTGACCAAAATATTATTTCTAAGAACTTATCTACTGCAAATTATCCTGATCCTGATTTATTGATAAGAACCTCTGGAGAATATCGTTTAAGTAATTATTTGCTTTGGCAATTGGCTTATACTGAACTTTTCTTTACTCCAATTCTTTGGCCTGACTTTAACAAAGAGGGACTCTATGAGGCAATAATTTCTTACCAAAATAGAGAAAGACGATTCGGTAAAACGAGTGAACAATTAAAAAAATAACGATTTTAATAAAATTATTGCAAAAGATAAACGTTAGTTATTTAGTTTAAAAATAAAGAGATGAAATTAACAAAGTTTATATTATTTATATTTTTATTATCTTTTCAACTATTAAATGCTCAAACAATAAATCTAAACTATCTTTCGCCAAAGGAATATGAAGTAGGTGGTATAGAAATTGAAGGAGCCGATCATTTAGATAAAAATTCTGTAATATTACTTGCAGGAATATCTGTTGGAGAAAAGATTTTTTTGCCAAGTGATAAGACAAGTATAGCAATAGATAAGCTTTGGAAACAAGGAATCTTTGAAGACATTCAAATTTCTGTTTCAAAGGTTGAAGGCAAAACAATATTTCTTACTTATCATTTTAAAACCAAACCAAGATTGTCTGGTTATAAAATAGAGGGAGTAAAACGTGCTGAGGCAGATAAGTTGAGTGAAATAATGAATATTTATGCTGGTGATGTGGTTACTGAAAATCTTAAATCTAATTGCATAAATATAATAGCAGAACACTTCATTGAAAAAGGTTTCTTTTCTACTAATATAGAAATTGAAGAAATTAAGGACACCAATTTTAATAGAAATGAAGCATTCTTAAAGTTTAAAATCAATAAAGGGGAAAAGATACGTATCTCTCAAATAAATATTAAAGGTAATAATTATCTTGCTGACAAAAAGATACGTTCTAAAATGAAAGATACTAAAATCTATCGTTGGTGGAGAATATGGAAATCATCAAGATTTGTAGATGAGGATTTCCAAGCAGACAAGGAATTGGTAATAAGCAAATATAATGATGAAGGTTTTAGAGATGCAAAGATTATTAGAGATAGTGTTTATTTGATAGATTCATTTAAGAGAAATTTTTGGGGAAAGAAAAAACCTGTAAAAGAAGTTGCTATTGATTTAGAGGTTTATGAAGGAGCGAAGTTCTTTTTTAGAGATATTACTTGGGTAGGAAATACAAAATATTCTTCGGAAGATTTGTCCAAACGTTTAAGAATACAAAAGGGTGACCCGTATAATAAAGGGTTGTTAGAGAAAAATCTTAATTATGATCCGACAGGAACCGATATTTATTCACTTTATACAGATGATGGTTATTTATTTTTTAGAGTAATGCCAACTGAGATAAAAGTTGAAAACGATTCTATTGATATTGAAATGAGAGTTTATGAAGGAAAGCAAGCAAGAATCGGCAAAGTAAATATTTCTGGAAATACAATAACAAATGATTATGTTATAAGACGTGAATTGAGAACTTATCCGGGAGATTTATTTAGTAGAGATGCAGTTTATCGTTCGCTTCGTGAAATACAACAATTAGGCTTTTTTGATCCTGAAAAAATAGTACCAGATATTCGTCCTAATCCAGAGAGTGGTACAGTTGATATAGACTATCAACTTGTGGAAAAATCAAGTTCACAATTTGATTTAAGCGGAGGTATTGGTGGAGGTTACGTTATTTTCCAAGCGGGGATATCTTTGACGAATTTCTCTACACAAAAATTCTTTGATAAAAAGGCATGGAATCCTTTTCCAATAGGTGACGGACAAAAACTTTCACTTAGGGTTCAAACAAATGGAGATTATTATCATGCAGTTTCGTTATCTTTTACAGAACCTTGGCTTGGAGGAAGAAAACCTAATGCTTTGAGTGTTGGAGTTTATTATTCTTATCAAGATGATGGATTTTGGAATACTACGGGAACGTCAGAATATTATATAGGAATATTAGGAGGATCTGTTTCTTTGGCAACACGTTTAAAATGGCCAGATGATTATTTTACTTTTGTGCATGGATTGGCATATCAACAATATAATGTAAAGAATTATACAACTCTTACTGCTATGCCAACGGGAATATCAAATAATATTAACTATAATTTTACTCTTGCAAGAAACTCTGTTGATCAATTAATATATCCAAGACAAGGATCAGATATTTCTCTTGCGGCACAAATGACTTTTCCTTATTCTTTGGTAAATGGAAAAGATTATTCTTCGCTTAGTCCAGCTGAAAGATATAAATGGTTAGAATATTACAAAATCAATTTCAGAGCAGCGTGGTATTTTAATCTTTTTGATGACTTGGTTGTTTCTACAAGAGCAAGGTTTGGTTTCTTAGGTCAATACAATAGCAAAGTAGGATATTCACCATTTGAAAGATTCTATGTAGGGGGCGATGGTTTAACAGGATATAATCTTGACGGAAGAGAACTTGTTGCATTAAGAGGTTATGATGAATCATCACTTTCGCCAGATGGAGGAGGAATGGTATTTGATAAATATACAATGGAGTTGAGATACCCAATTACTTTAAATGAAGGAGCCTCTGTTTATGCTTTAGCATTCTTTGAAGCAGGTAATTCTTGGGCTAATTTCCAAAGTTTTGAACCATTTAAGATGTATCGTTCGCTTGGAGTAGGATTAAGAATACATATGCCAATGTTTGGATTGCTTGGAGTCGATTGGGGATATGGTTTAGTCGCTATTCCAGGAGATCCAACCGCCTCAGGCTCTCATTTCCATATATCAATTAACAATTCAATCGATTAGAAACAAATTTAAAATAGAAGATAAAAATGAAAAAATTATTGCTTTTATTGGTAATGTCATTTATTTCGGTAAGTGCATTTAGTCAAAAATACGCTTGTGTAGATACTGAATATATTTTAAACAGTATGCCAGAATACAAACAAGCACAAAAAGAACTTGAAGAAGTATCAGTACAATGGCAAAAAGAAGTAGAAGAAAAGTTTGTTGCAGTAGACAGACTCTACAAAGCCTTTCAAGCCGAAGCCGTTTTGTTGCCTAACGATTTGAAAGCACAAAAAGAAAATGAAATAATTGCAGCAGAAAAAGAAGCAAAAGATATACAAAAGAAAAGATTTGGCAATAACGGAGATTTAGCCAAAAGACGATCAGAATTGATAAAGCCTATACAAGATAGAATCTATAATGCAATAGAAAAAGTAGCACAAGAAAAAAATTATTCTGTTGTATTTGACAAAGCAAGTGGAGCAACAGTGCTTTATGTTGATAGTAAAACAGACATAAGTAATCTTGTTTTAGCAGAATTAGGCTATAAAGGAAAGAATTAAATAATAATAAAAAAATAAAACAATTAAACAAATGAAAAGAACATTTCAAGTATTAGTATTGGCTGTTCTATGCTTATTAGGAACAGACACATTCGCACAAAAAATCAAATTAGGACACTTCAATTCTAATGAGTTGATGCAAAAAATGCCAGAAGCAAAGCAAGCAGAAACACAATTGCAAGAATATGTTGCAGATTTGCAAGCTGAAATGGAATTAATGAATCAAGAGTATAATAGATTGATGCAAGAATATGAAGCAAAAAAAGATCAACTCACAGATTTATTGAAAGCAAATAAGGAAAATGAGATAAAAAGTGTTGTTGAACGTATGCAAAACTTCCAAAGACAATCAGATGTTTCAGTACAAGAAAAACAAATGGAATTAATGAATGCAATAATTGAAAAAATAAAAGTGGCAGTTGCAGAAGTAGCCTCAGAAAATGGTTATACATATATTTTTGAAAGCAACGGCATACTATGGTATTCAACAGACAGCGATGATATCACAAGTTTATTAGAAGCAAAACTTTTAAAATAAATAGGTTTATTTAGATTGTGAGAGCAAAAGTAGTAAAAAAATCAAAGAAAATTTGGTGGGAAACAAAAAAAGTACTACTTTTGCAATCGCAAAGAGCGGGCGTGGCGTAATTGGTAGCCGCGCTAGACTTAGGATCTAGTGCCGAGAGGCGTGGGGGTTCGAGTCCCTTCGCCCGCACTCTTGAAAGAAAAAAGAGTTTCCAAGTATTCGGAAACTCTTTTTTTCTTTTATGGAATTATCTCTTTGATTTATTTTTCTAAAACGCTGTTTTATTTTTTTATTTCTTTGAATTAAAAAATTATTTCAAAGAGTTATTTTTTTCTTACTTTTGCAGATAGTTATTTTTAAAAAATAGACTAAAAATAATGAGAAAACAAAATAATCAATCCCCACTTATATCGGTTGTTCTACCTGTTTACAATGGAGAAAAGACTATTCAACTTTGTGTT
>JAGCLI010000228.1 GCA_017647065.1 Bacteroidales bacterium | reverse complement strand
CTAATCCTACAAGAAGCAAAATTACTTTCAGTCAAACAATAGAGAATATAGAAGTAATAGACTTAACAGGAAAGACAATCCTTACCTTCTCTAATGCAAAAACAATAGATATTGACGCTTTGCCAAGTGGTACTTATTATTTGCGATTAACAGATAATGAAAAGACCACGCTGCGAAAAGTGATTAAACAATAAACCTTAAAAAGAGCGACTTTTTTTCAAAGAGTCGCTCTTTTTTTTCTTTGAATTATTTTGTTAAAACAAAGAAATAATTTCATAAAGTAAAGAAAAAATTAAACAGATAGCCTGAGAGGATAATAAGTAGTGCGACAACGGCAAAGAAAATTCCGATTAGTTTCCAGCTCATCACTTTTTTAAGCATTGTAGCCTCAGGAATAGACAAACCAATTATAGACATCATAAACGCGATAGCCGTTCCTAAAGGTATTCCTTTTGCAACAAAGACTTCAACAATAGGAACAATTCCCGCTGCATTAGCATACATTGGCACAGCTAATAAAACAGCAAGCGGAACTCCCCACCAATTTTCAGCAGAAAGGAACCTCTCAAAAAAGTTCTCAGGAACATAACCGTGCATTGTTGCTCCAATACCAATACCTATTATAATATAAATCAAAACGCCTTTTACAATTCCCCAAGACTCACGAGCAATAGTTGGCAAACGTTTTAAGAAAGGAGTATTTTCCGCTTTCCATTCCTTGCTTTGTAGGTTTGATTGAATTTGTGCCTCTTTTACCCAATTACTTAAAAGGTTTTCAAGCCTCATCTTGCCTAAAATAAAACCTCCTATCATAGAAAGAAGAGTTCCACTAATGATATAGATTAGCGTTACTTTAAGTCCAAATGTTCCAAGAAACATAGCAACTGCTATTTCGCTTACAAGAGGAGAGGCAATAAGGAAAGTGAGGGTTACTCCCAAGGGAATGCCACCTCTTACAAAGCCTATGAAAAGTGGGACTGAGGAGCAAGAGCAAAAAGGAGTAATGCCACCAAACAAGGCTGCAAGAAAATAATCCAATCCATAGAGTTTGTGCGTTGAAAGATAGTTTCTTAGTTTTTCTATTGGGAAATAAGCATTGATTATTCCCATTACTAAACTTATAAAAAAGATTAAAAGGATTATCTTAATGCTATCGTAAAGGAAAAAGTTGAGAGCAACACCAAAACGACTGCTTTCGTCTAATCCAAAAAGATTATAAACCACATAATCTGCAAAACTTTGTATCATAAGCCTAATAGATTTTTGATTTCGTTTTCATTTGGAACTTTACCTTTAATCTTGATTTCTTCATCAACTACCACAGCAGGTGTAGCCATAATGTTATATTGCATTATCTGCATTATGTCTTCTACCTTTGTTAGTTTTACATCAAGATTGTTTTCTTTGATGACTTTTTCTATTGCTTTAAAGGTTGTTTTACATTTGGCACAACCTGGACCTAATACTTTAATTTCCATAGTTTATAAATAAAGATTAATACAATAATAAATGCCTATTAAAAGAAAGATAATTCCGACCGATAAGTTCAAGTATCTTTGAATTTTTTGCATCTTTCCGTAAGTCTTGCCTATCTTTTCTGCACTGAAAGCCAAAACCCAAGAAATAATTATTACGGGTAGGGCTGTCGCAAGTGCGAAAAGAATTGGTAAAACATAGCCGAATGAGGAGGTTGCCGACATCGGAATTAGCATACCGAAGTAAAAAACTCCGCTTGTAGGACAAAAACTTAATGCAAACAACACTCCTAAAAGAAATACTCCAAGATAGCCATGTTTTGTAAGATTTTCTCCGTCTTTGTTAAAGCCTATTGAAGGTAATTTAAGTTTGTGGCTAAATAGCATAAAGACTCCCATTATCAAAAGGGTAGGAGCAAGTATTATTTCTCCATATTTGCCAAGAAACTTTTGTATTCCAAATAGGCTTGTTCCACTTTTTAGTAAGGATATTAGTATTATGCCAAGTAAAGTGTAGGCAAAAACCCTTCCTAAGGTGTATAAAAGTCCATTAAGTAATATTTGTTTTTTGCTTTCAATGTTTTTACAAATGTAAGCAATAGAGGCAATGTTTGTACTTAAAGGACAAGGCGATAAGGCTGTGAGAAGACCAAGCAGAAAGGCTGTTAGAATAGGAGTAGAACTACTTTCTAATAAAGATTGTATTGTTTCCATATTCTAATTGTTTAATATGTTGTTTATTGTCTTGCTTACGCCTTCTTTAAACTCATCAGGAGAATTTAAAGCGTTTGTAAATGCAAAGTTTGTTAAGTCTTCCACGATTTCTTTTCCGTTTTCATTATCCACAACAAGAAGAGAAGACCATGTGATTTCGTATTTGTCGGCAAGAGTTTCGTTTTCGTTAATGTCAATCGTCTTAAAAACTAATTCACCCTTTGAAATCTGCTCTGAAAATCTTTCTTCAATTAGTTGTTTTGTGTTTTCCTCTATCGCAACACATGTAGCACAACGTTGCTTGCCGTGAAAATACAATACTTCAACAGAGTTTTTGT
>JAGCLI010000227.1 GCA_017647065.1 Bacteroidales bacterium | reverse complement strand
TTGTTGGCATTACTCCTGCTATGCTCAGCGGTTGCTCAATGAATAAATTGCAAAAGGTGTTCCCGGAACGAACTTTTGACGTAGGAATTGCAGAAGAGCACGCAGTTACTTTAAGTGCTGGATTTGCATGTCAAGGGATGATTCCTGTGTGTAATATATATTCTTCTTTTATGCAAAGAGCCTACGATCAGTTTATTCACGATGTGGCTTTACAGAACTTACCTGTAGTTTTGTGTCTTGATAGAGCAGGATTGGTTGGGGAAGATGGAGCTACACATCACGGAGCTTTTGACTTGGCTTACTTAAATTGTGTGCCAAATATAATAGTTGCTGCTCCAAGCAATGAACATGATTTAAGAAATATGATGTTTACTGCGGTAAATCAAAATAAGCCTTTTGTAATTCGTTATCCAAGAGGAAAGGGTTACTTAAAGGATTGGCATAACGAAATGAAGAGTATAGAAATTGGCAAAGGTGTTAAGGTAAAAGAGGGAAAAGATATTGCTATTCTTTGTCTTGGAAATACTATTCACATTGCAAAACAAGTTGCAGAAGAACTTACGGAAAACAATTTAGACATTGCCTTATTTGACTTTAAGTTTTTGAAACCTCTTGATAAAGAATTGGCTAAGCATGCATTAGATTCTTATGATTACATCTTAACTATGGAAGATGGTGTTACTAATGGAGGTTTCGGAAGTAGTATTATTGAGTTTGCAGTTAGCAACAACTATCACAATAAGATTGAAAAAATTGGTATTCCAAATGAATTCATTGAGCAAGGAAGTGTAAAAGAGTTACAAAGACTTTGCAAAATGGATTGTGAAAGTATTAAAGAAAAAATACTAAGGTTAAAAGAAAATTAATACATTAAGATTTCACCTATTATTTTACCATTTATAGATATTTTATAACTACCTGAGGGGATATTCTCAATAGTATAGGTAATATTTTTAGGACAAATACATTCTTTTTTTAAGTTTGGTTGTTCTATTATGGTAATTACATTGTCTTTTATTTCTGCTGAAATATTTATTTCACCATCACAAGAATAGAAACAATTATATTTGTGTATTGTTAATTCAGATGTTGTTGCATGATAACTAAATGCTGAATCTTTTTCAGTGATTTGATTTTCTGAATCAGTCAAACAATTTGTTATTTCTTTGATTGAAACTTTTAAATGAGCGTTTTCTTTTGTGCAAGCCACAATTGAAAATACTAATAATAAAAACGAAATAATCAACTTTATTTTCCGCATATTTTTTATTTTTTCAATACTACTTTTAAATTCCTTATTAATCATTTACATTATAGAATAATATTGCAATAAGGATTTTCTTCATATACTATTATTTTTGGGGAGGATAATCTATTGAATAATGTAAACCAACACTTTCTTTTCTTTGTTCAGCCATTTTAATAATTAAGTAACTATTCGCTATCAAATTTCTTAATTCACATAGTTGAGGGGTTAAGACTGATTTATTGTAAAATTCTTCTGTTTCATCGTAAATTAGTTTCATTCTCTTAAATGCCTTTTTTAATCTTAAATCACTCCTAACTATACCTACATAATTGGTCATTATTTGTTGAACTTCTTTGACTGATTGTGTTATAAGACTCAATTCTTCATTTAATTCCATTCCTTCTGCATTCCAATCAGGAACTTGATCGCAAAAGTCTATGGTTGATATATTTTTAATTGAATCTAAATATGCTCTATGTGAATAAACTAAGGATTCTAATAAGGAATTTGAAGCTAAACGATTTGCTCCGTGAAGCCCTGTGCAAGAACATTCTCCAGATGCATACAAATTCTTTATGCTTGTTCTTGAATATTGATCTACTTCTATTCCTCCACAACAATAATGTGCAGCAGGAATTATAGTTATCATTTCTTGCGTTATATTTATTCCAATTTCTAAGCACTTTGCATAAATATTAGGGAAATGACGCATTATCTCTTCTTTGCTAATTCCTCTACAATCTAAATATTCATGTTCATCTCCACGTTTTGTCATTTCTGCATTTACTGCACGTGCCACAATATCTCTTGGAGCCAAAGATCCTCTTTTATCATATTTTTCCATAAAAGATTCACCTGCCATATTTTTCAATATTCCTCCTGCTCCTCTCATTGCTTCTGTTATAAGGAACGAGGGTTTCTCTCTTGGATTAAACAAAGATGTTGGGTGAAATTGTATAAACTCCATATGACGAAGTTTACCTTTTGCCCTATGAACCATTGCTTGTCCATCTCCTGTTGCAATCAACGGACTTGTTGTGGTAGAATACACATTGCCATTCCCCCCTGTACACAAAATAGTTATTTTTGAAAGATATGTGTCTATCGTATTTGTTTTTTTATCTAAAACATAAGCTCCAAAACACCTTATATCATCACATCTTCTATTGATTTCTTGACCTAAATGATGTTGTGTTATAATATCTATTGTGTACTGATTTTCTTTTATGATAACATTTGGGTGAGAACGAACTTTTTCTAATAAGGCTCTTTCTATTTCAAAGCCTGTATTATCTCTATGGTGTAAGATTCTATACTCAGAATGCCCACCTTCTTTGGCTAAATCATAAGTTCCTGTCTGCTTTTTATCAAAATTTGTTCCCCACTCTATCAATTCTTTGATTCTATCAGTAGATTCTGTTATTGTTATCTTCACACTCTCTAAATCACAAAGACCTGCTCCTGCAATAAGTGTGTCATTTATGTGTTTTTCATAAGAGTCGTTATCATACATAACAGCAGCAATGCCTCCTTGTGCATATTTTGTAGAGCACTCAGAAGCATCTGACTTTGTTAATATACATACTTTTCCGTAATCTGCAACTTTTAACGCATAACTCAAACCTGCGATTCCTGAGCCGATTACCAAAAAATCTACTTTGAATCTCATAAGTTATTATTTTAAAGCTTCTGCACCACTACATATTTCTATTATTTCATTTGTAATAGAGGCTTGTCGTGCTTTATTGTATGTTAGTTTTAGGTCCTTCAATAAATTTGTTGCATTGTCTGTTGCCTTATGCATAGACGTCATTCTCGCTCCATGTTCAGAAGCAAAAGAATCTAAAAAGCATTTGAACAATTGTGTTTTTAACGATTGTGGGATTATTGAATTGACGATTTCTGCCTTAGATGGTTCAAAAATATAATCGTTATTTGTTTCTATTGATTCTTGTTCAAAAGTTATAGGTAAGAATGTTTCATAAGTTAAAATCTGAGTAGAGGCATTTTTGAATTGATTGTACACCACTTCTATTTTATCATACTTCTTGTTTATAAAATCTTTTATCAATTCCTCTCCTTCTTTTGCTACATTTTCAAAAGACAAATTGTCCCAAATATCATCATTATCTCCTAAATAATTGATAGAGTCTTTTTGTTTTTTGAAAAAGTCCGAACCTTTCTTACCAAAAGTCTTAACATCTATCTTAATATCTAGATTTTTCTCTTTATAAAAATCTATTCTTTGATTTGTAGCTTTTATAACATTCGAATTGAATGTAGAACACAAGCCTTTATTACTTGTCAAAACTAAAATTAAAACATTATTTAAAACTTTCGATTGTCTTGCAAGAGGCATTTCATCTTTTTCACTACCACAAAGATTTTGTATGATTTCAGTCATCTTTGCAGAGTAAGGTCTTAACTTCAAAATTGCATTTTGAGACTTACGCAATTTTGAAGCTGAGACCATTTTCATAGCACTCGTTATCTGTTGAGTTGAACTAACAGAAGCTATTCTTGTCCTAATTTCTTTAAGATTAGCCATAAATAACTATGCTTTATATTTTCTACTTATCTCTTTTGATATTTCTTCCAACTTGCTCATTATTTGATCGTCAAGTTTTCCTTCTTTTAAAGAATTTAACAATCCTTTTTCATTGCTTTCAAGGTGGAAAATAAATTCTTCTTCAAAATTTTTAACCTTATTTACAGGTACATCTCTCAACCAACCATTAGTTCCACAAGCAATAATAGCAACTTGGTATTCTACTTTCATTGGAGAATATTGTGCTTGTTTCAATATTTCAACATTTCTTTTACCCTTTTCCAATACAAACTTAGTTGCCGCATCAAGATCTGAGCCAAATTTAGAG
>JAGCLI010000226.1 GCA_017647065.1 Bacteroidales bacterium | reverse complement strand
TCGCCTTTGAGTCGGGTGTTTACAAGTCCGTTATATGTACCTATTCCGCTGTTATTGGACTTCGTAAAAACGGCACCTGCGCCGTTGCCCACGGAAGAAAACCGCTTGACACAAAAAGTAAAGTATTGCAACAATACTCAACTCCTTGTCCATTAGCATATCTTTTAGGCACCTTTATTAAAGGTTCATCAAGCAGAAAAGAGAGATACTTTGAACCATCGGCAGGTAATGGTATGCTCACTATAGCATTGCCTGAAGATAAAACTTGTGTAAACGAAATTGACGAAGTAAGAATAAGCAATCTTAAATCTCAAAACTTTGTAAGTGTGTGGAATTTTGATAGTTCTGATATTAAAAATCTTCAAAAAGAAGAAATCGGCACTTACAAAGGAGTTATCACAAATCCTCCATTTGGTAAATTGGAACGCAAGGAACAAATATCTCGCAATGGTTGGGACATTAACACACTTGACTATAAAATGGCAATATACGCTCTTGACACAATGTTAGATAATGGCAGATGTGCAATTATTGTTGGTGGTAAAATGTGGAATGCCTATTGGAAACCAATATCATCAAGCAACTCTGACAAAGAAGTTTTATTCGGACAATTCAAAACCTTTCTCGGCTATTTGTATGCTCAATACAATGTAGTAGATGTGATTTATATTGACGGAGAGAATATATATCGCAAACAAGGTACTCAATATCCTATTGTTGTTATTCTCGTGGACGGACGACACGAATACAACGAAAGCAATAAACCTAACTACGTGTTTGATAAAAACAGAGATAAGATACTAACGACATTCGACCAAATCTTTGACCGAATTTTCCCTTATCTCGAAAACAATGATAAAAATAAAGAAGAAGAAAAAAGAGCAAAAGCCTTATTCTTCAAACAAAAAATGCAATCTGTTAAATTACCATCTTTAGAATAAAATAGATAAAATATATAATTATGAAACTTATCGAAATTCAAAGACACTTTTTTCGTATTAAAGGCGAAGAACAAAAAGTATGGTTTTGCACCGAAGCAGAAACCGATTCAAACCTTAACGTAATTGTTGTAAAGTACATTCGTGCTAACAAATCATTGACTTTGCCTGAAAATTGGCAAACAATGAGAACAATGGAGTTACGAGGTAAGGATATTAAAAAAATCATATCTATTGAAGATGGATTAGGTATGCCATACATTCCTGCTTCTCATATCAAAAAACTTGACACACAAGTGCCTGATTCTATGGGTGATGACACACACGAAGCATTACGTAAACTAACAAAGGCTGTTGGTGGTAATGTAACCGATTTTGTATGCGAAAGACTACAATGGAGTAGAGATGAAGTTGAAGATAGATTGTTTGCCGAACAAGTGGACTCTGTTGCTCTTGCGATTTACAATATGGAAGCAAGAAACCAAGCAATCATCATTGGCGACCAAACAGGTATCGGCAAAGGACGTATGGCAGCTTGTTTGATTCGCTATGCTTACATACAAGGGAAAAAGGCAGTTTTCATTACTGAAAAACCTAATCTTTTTACAGATATATACCGAGATTTGAAAGATATAGGTTGTGCTTCTCTTAAACCTTTCATTGTGAATTGCGACCCCAAAGCAAATATAACAGAAATGAACGATGATGATGAAATAGTAACTATATACAAACCATTATCGGACAAAAAGAAATATGCTTCTATCATCAATAGTAAACGAATACCTAACGAATACGACTATGTTCTTGCGACTTATTCGCAATTCACGACACCAAAACGTGATGCCGAAAAAATAAATTTCTTGCAATCTATTGTCGGAGATTGTACGCTAATTCTTGATGAAGCACACAATGCAGGCGGTAGTGCAAAAGGTGGTTTCCCTGATAAAGAAGGGAAACAAAAAGTTGTAGGTTCTAATACCTTTCAAACATTCTCTAAGTGCGTAAAAGAAGCTCAAAATGTATGTTTCTTATCGGCAACTTTTGCAAAACGTCCTGACAATATGCCACTTTTCGCAATGCGTACTTGTATATCAGAAGCAGAATTACCTGATAGCGAACTTATTGATTCTATTTCTAAAGGTGGAGAAGCTTTGCAAGAGATTATATCAAGCGAGTTGGTACACGAAGGACAAATGCTTCGTAGGGAACGTACATACGATGGAATAAAAGTCAATTACATATATCTTGACGAAAACGGAGAAAAAGAATTTGAAGTACCTAATTTAGAAAAGGAACACCGAATAATGTCGGACAATATCACAACATTGATTCGTGATATTATCGCATTTGAAAAAAGGTATATTTCTCCAATGATAGAGGGTATGAACGATGACTTGGCAGAAGAAGGAGAAAGTGCAGATTCTTCCAACAAAGATTTAGGAGTTAATCGTGTATCATATTTCTCAAAAGTATTCAACCTTATCAATCAAGTGTTGTTTGCAATTAAAGCCGAAGCAGTGGCAGACCACACCATACGTAGATTGAAAGAGGGAAAAAAAGCAGTCGTTGCTTTTGCTTCTACTTTTGAATCAATGTATTCGGACTTAAAAATAGATACAGGACAAAAACAAATTGGTAACGAAGAAATAAAAACAGACTATTCTGTTGCATTGCTTCGTGGACTTGAATCTACTTTGCGTTATACTGTAAGAACGGGGAAAAACAAAGTTGAAGCACATTCTTTCAAATTCGATGATTTAAGCATTGAGGCACAAAATGCCTATCTTGATTTGGAAAAAAGCATAAAAAATACAACCACAGGCATAACAATATCTCCTATTGATATTATTATTCGAAAAATTGAGAGAGCAGGTTATGTATGTTCGGAAGTTACAGGACGTTCTACACGAGTAGAATTTACCAATGAACAAGGGACAAGAGGAAAAATAGTACCAAGAAAAAAAGAAAAAGCTAATGTTGCTTATGCAAAATTCCAAAACTAAACATCGGACGTATTGCTTATCAATACAAGTGGTTCAACAGGTGCTTCAGCTCACGCTACAAACAAAGGCACAAATTTGAAACGAGAAGAAGTAAAACCACGAGTAATGATTATTGCTCAATACGAACTAAACGTATCAACAGAAGTTCAAAAACGTGGACGAATAAATAGGACAGGACAATTCCCTGAACTACCTCCATCTTACGACTACTTGATTTCTGCAATTCCTGCCGAAAAACGTATGATGATGATGTTGCAAAAGAAATTACGTTCACTTGACGCAAATACTGCTTCTAATCAAAAGAACTCTACAAGCGTTATTGATACGGACGACTTTATCAACAAGTATGGAGATGAAATCGTAATGGCATATATGCGAGATAATGAAGATTTCACTTGGGATATAGGCGACCCATTTTTCCTTTTTCACGATAGACCTAAAAATGTAAAAATAAGCGATACTGATGTTGCCAAAAGAGTAACAGGTC
>JAGCLI010000225.1 GCA_017647065.1 Bacteroidales bacterium | reverse complement strand
GATATTCCTGAAAAGAATAAGGCTGAGGAATTGTTTATTCCTCCAGATGAAGGCCAAGACCAATGATAATTTCCTTGATTTCCTACATTAAACCAACAATTAGGAGCTTCTCTATTTCCTCTTAAATTATCAGAAATTGATGTGAAAGAAGAGAAATTCTCCAAATATGGCATTTCACTTATTGGATTACATAATGTATATACAGTTTGTAAATCAGAAACAAAAGATGTATTTCCATCGCCACAATGAGCCGTTACTTGAAACTCCACATTTGAGGCGTAAGATAAACCAACAATTTCTATGGGACTTGCACTTTGTATTGTATTCCACAAACTATCTCCTACATATCTGTATTCTACTAAATATTCTACATCTTCGTTTAATGAATCTATAACAGAAATATTCATCAATACAGATTGGCTATCATCTTCCATTGTTATTGCGAACTCATTTACACTTGCACAAGAAGTAGAATAGATATTAACATTGTCTATAGCAGCAGGAGGATTTGTTCCGCCTACATTATCATTTCTCCATAAGAACATTAATTTGTAAGCACCTGATTGTAAATCGTTAGAAAAAGGTATGTTTATTCTTTCCCATTGATTGTTTGTTGAAAAACCTTGATAAAGCACTTTATTTGCTTGGCTTTCATCAAGCGGAGTTAGTAAAAGCATTAAGTAATCATAAGTATTTTCTCCTATTGACTTATAATCAAAGGAAATCTCATAATAAGTATCTTCTTCTACATTGATTAAAACATAAGCATTAGCCTCAGAAGTTGTTTGTGTACTATACGAATTTGTAGTTCCATTAGTGTTACTTATGAATAAGCCATTTCCTTGCGTAAGTTCTCCTTCTTCTAATGTGTTATTAACAACCGAACCTATATACCATTTATTTACATTAGGATTGTCAAAATACCAATGAGAGAGCATTGATAAATCATCAAAATTCTGTTCGTATGGAATTGTAATAAAATTATCCTCAATAGGAAGCGTCATAAAATCATCAATAACTTCTGAACTATTAGTACTAGAACATATTGTCCAAACTTTAACTTGATATCTTGTATATGCTTCAAGGTCTGTTAGTGTATAAGAATTAGTAGTTATAGTATCGCTTAGAAGAATCCATTGTTGTGCCGATTCTGATTTGTATGCAAGAGCATATACTGCAGATGATTCATCAGCAGGTGTCCAACTTACTACAGCTTGATCATTGCTTATTGTTTGAGGTAATATTTGCACATTCATAGGAGGATAGCAAAATGTTCCTAATTCACCATACTCTAACTTAATTATAGGTCGCTCATTCCTATAATTCCATTGTGGATTAAGCACACTATTTATTGTATATGATTGTCCATCATTAAAAGTGCACAAAACAGATTGTGATTCTATGGTTGTTTTATAAGATAAAGCACCTCCATACCATGAAGTACCATCTCTTATAAAACATATCAACAAATTATTTTCTCCTGAATAATTAAAAGGATTTGTTAGTGTAAAATCTACCCACCCAACAAAATTTTGGTCTAATCCTGTATAAACTTCTATAAATCCCTCTGAAGAAGAATATGCTGTTAGAGCATCTTCTGAAACCTCTTTCATATAAATCTTAACAGTTCCATTACTCCAATTTCCCGCACTACAATAAAAACTAATACTTGTAATGGTACCTGCCTGCAACTCTTCTGACTTATAAAGCATTTGCGTATAAGAATCTTCATAAAAATGACAGGCTGGATAATATTGTGTAGTTTGAATAGATGTTGTATCTCCTACAATTATTGTTGTCTGAGAAAACAACTGCATTGATAAAACAAATATTACTAAAAATAATAATAATCTTTTCATAGCCAAGTATTTTTGTTAATAAAATTTTCAAACTTACAAAAGTAGTAAAAATATCTATTACTTTTAAAATAAATCAAAAAAAAGAGCGACTCTTTTGTTTGAGTCGCTCTTTTGAGTTATTGATTTGTTAAATGTTATTCAACTATCAATTTTTGTGTACT
>JAGCLI010000224.1 GCA_017647065.1 Bacteroidales bacterium | reverse complement strand
TGTAGATTTTATTTCATTTAATTGATTTTTCATATTGTTTATAAGACTATCGGCAGTGTTTTCTTTATCAAAAATCTTACCTAAAATTCTTATAGTACCAAAAACCCCCTCAATATTACTTCTTTCGGGTAGGCAAATAATAGAAATACCTGCTTTTTCAATATTTTCCACCAAATCTTTCCTCACCATAGAAGAAGTAATTACGATTTGAGGTCGCAAAGCAATAATTCGCTCTAAGTTTGCATCGGAAATCCCACCTATTGCTTCTATTTGCAAGGCTTCTTTCGGAAAATTACAAAATATAGTCCTACCTATGATTTTATTTCCAACCCCTAAATCAAATAAAATTTCGGTAATTCCCGGAGAAATAGAAACTACGGTTTGAGGTTTTTGTTTTACTTTAACCTTTCTATTATAATAATCTGTAAATTCTATGGTTGCATCGGATATTTCTTTGTTTGAAAAATTTGATTCTTTGCATGAAAAAAATAACCCTAAGAAAAAAAATAATAAAACAGTCTTTTTCATAAATCTCTCTTTTGATTGCAAAGATACAAGAAAAAAAGATTACTTTTGCAGAATGAGATATATTTTACACTTAGCATATACTGGTGCTTATTTTCACGGTTGGCAGATTCAAAACGGTCAAATAAGTGTTCAAGAGGCTTTACAAGATGCGTTAAAGCATATTTTGAAACAAGAAATTGAACTTACGGGTTGTGGAAGGACCGATAGTGGAGTTCATTCAAGTGATTTCTACGCTCATTTTGACTATATGGAATTGAGCAATGAACAAATAGAAAATATTGTTTTTCGTTTAAATCGATATTTTACGCATGAGATTTTAATATATGGCTTATATAAAATGCAAAATCAAGCACATGCACGTTTCGATGCAATAAGTCGTACATACAAATACTATATTAGCGAAGAAAAACAACCTTTTAACAATGATTTTGTTTATTACCACCCTTGGAAATTAGACGTTGAAAAAATGAATCAAGCTTGTGAATTATTGAAAGGTACACAAGACTTTACATCTTTTAGTAAACTACACACGCAAGTAAACAATAATATTTGTACAATTACATTTGCACAATGGGAAAGAAAGGATAGTCGCTTAGTTTTTACAATTACAGCAAATCGTTTTTTAAGAAATATGGTTAGAGCCATTGTTGGCACAATGCTTTTGGTAGGAAGAGGAAAAATAAGCCTTGAAGAGTTTGAGCAAATAATAAAAAACAAAGATAGAAACCAAGCAGGAGTGAGCGTTCCAGGTAAGGCATTATTTCTTTTCAAAGTAGAATATCCTAAGGAATTATATCTCTATGTTGATTAAAATGTTTAATTTTGCAAAAAAATAAAAACAAAAAATTAAATACTATGAAAAAAGTAGTTTTAGGCCTATTGGCAGTTTTAGCAGTTAGTTTTGTCTTAGAATCTTGTGCACACAAGACTTGCGATGCTTATAGTAGTGTAAGTCGTCAGCCAAGAGAAATTCTTAGATAAAAGAATGCTACCTCTCAATTAGTAGAGAAATGGGGCAGTGATCAGAATGAACAACATCATTTAAGATTTCTGCTCCTTTTATTTTTGTCTTAATGTTATCACTTACCATACAATAATCTATTCTCCAACCTTTATTGTTTGCTCTTGCATTAAAGCGATAACTCCACCAAGAATAAGCGTCTTTTTTCTCAGGATTCATAAAACGAAAACTATCAATCCAACCGCTATTCAAAAAGTTTTCCATCCAATCTCTTTCTTCGGGTAAAAAACCTGAGTTATTCGCATTACGAATAGGGTCATGTATATCAATAGGTCTATGACAAATATTATAATCTCCACAAAGAATAAGATTAGGTCTTTGTTTTCTTAAATCATTTACATAGTTTTGAAAATCATCTAACCATTTCATTTTAAAATTTTGTCTTTCATCGCCACTTGTTCCCGATGGATGATAAACACTTACAATAGATAAATCCCCAAAATCACATCTTATAAACCTTCCCTCATTATCATATTGCTCTATTCCCATACCATAAATCACATTATCGGGCTTTTGTTTAGTTAGAATAGCAACTCCACTATATCCTTTTTTGATTGCCGAAAGGCTATAACACTCATATCCCAAGGTATTAAACTCTAAAACGGGTATTTGTTCGCTTTGAGCTTTTGTTTCTTGAATACAAATCACATCGGGATTTTCTTGTTCTAACCATTGTGCGAATCCTTTACCGACAGCAGCTCTTATTCCATTGACATTGTAAGAAATAATTTTCATAAACTTCAATTTTCTAATTAAAAAACACTGCAAAAATAAAAAAATATCAACTAAAAATATTTATATATCAAAAATATTTAATAAGTTTGTAAGCGATTATGCAACTAAAAAAACTAATTAAATACATAAGACAAATAAATCTAAACCCTTATTACAAGGCGTTTATGCTATGGCGATTAAAACATTTGACCGAATACCAATTTGTTCTAATCCTTAGTTTAGTCGTTGGATTATTTAGTGGTTTAGCCTCGGTAATTCTTAAAAATACGGTCCATTTTACTTACGAAATCATTAGTGGATTCTCTTGGTTTTCGCCCGATAGAGGTAATATTCTTTTCTTAGTTTATCCAACAATAGGTATAATCTTAAGCGTAATGTTGGTAAAATACTTTATAAAAGATGATTTATCTCATGGAGTGAGTAAAGTTATGTATTCTCTTTCTCGAAAAAATGGGAAATTAAAGTTTCATCATTGTTGGTCTTCGGTAATCACCTCTTCAATCACCGTAGCCTTTGGAGGTAGTGTTGGTTTGGAAGCTCCAATTGTTTTAACTTGTAGTGCAATTGGTTCAAACATTAGTAGATTTTTTAGAATTAGTAGAAAACACGCCATAACCTTACTTGCTTGTGGTGCGGCCGGTGCAATAGCAGGGGTTTTCAAAGCCCCAATTGCGGGAGTCTTATTTGTGTTTGAGGTTTTAATGATAGACTTAACGATGACCGTTGCAACACCACTCTTACTCTCGGCTTTAACCTCGGCACTCTTATCTTATTTCTTTTTTGGTCAAGGAGTGCAATTCTATTACAAAGTTGATACACTTTTTGAACTTTCAAAAAT
>JAGCLI010000223.1 GCA_017647065.1 Bacteroidales bacterium | reverse complement strand
CTCAAACAGGTGGTCAATGTAGAGCCTCAAATTATTATCCCGTTATACGTAAAGCTCTTGTTGATGCAGGTTTTGCTAATGTGCCTGTTATTTCTGCTGCAATGTCGAGCAATGTAAGAAGCAATCAACCGGGCTTTAAACTCGATTTTAAAAATATTGCGGTAATTGCTTTTGATGCAATATTGTTTGGCGATTGTCTTTCTAAACTTTATCATTCTACTGCTGTAAGAATAGAAAATCCTTCTTTGGCATTGGATTTGAAAAATCAATATTTGCAAAAAGCAAAGCCTATTGTGTTGGAAAAAGATCGTAAAGGATTGATTGCTTTGCTTAAAAATGCTGTTAAAGAGTTTAATAAATTATTGCCAAAGGAATATTTAGAAAGAAAAAAGGTCGGAATAGTAGGCGAAATCTTTTTGAAATTCCACCCTTTTGCTAATCAAAATATTGTTGCGTGGTTAATGAGTCAAAAAATAGAGGTAATTCCTCCGACTTTAACGCCTTTTATGACACAATTCTTTGTAAATAGAGATAGCAAACTTGAAAATAATGTTGATACTTCTTCTATTCCTAATCCTATAATGAAGTTATTGTATGTTTTAGTAAAGAAAGAAATTGCGAAATTCAACAATATCATTTCTAAGTTTAAGTATTATTCTCCAATAGAAGATATTTATGAATTGGCCGATGAGGTTAAAAATATTATTCCTTTGATTGCTCAGTTTGGAGAAGGCTGGGTTTTGCCCGCAGAGATTGTTTCTTTGGCACGTAACAAAGCAGATGGTGTAATAAGTCTTCAACCTTTTGGCTGTATTGCAAATCATATTATCAGCAAAGGTGTTGAGAATAAGATAAAACAATTATATCCTGATTTAAGTCTGCTTTCTTTGGATTTCGATTCGGGGGTAAGTGAGGTAAATGTTGTTAATCGTTTGATGTTATTAAAGGATTCTATGTCTAAAAAAGCGTAAAAAACTATATTTTCTAAGAGAAAGTTTGTATTTTTGCAGATTAGAATAGAAATTATTAAAATTAGTAAGTATGAAAAAACACATTTTGTTATTCGCACTTTTAGTTAGTGCTTTTACATTAAGCCTTCAAGCTCAACAAGGCAAATGGGCTGGAACAATTAAGTATCAATTAACTTGGTCTGGTGATGTTCCTCAAGGATTACCAGCGGAATATGAAGTTAAAGTATTTGAAGAAAAAACCAAATACATGGATATGACTATGGGTGCTATGGTTTTGACTGACGCTCAAAAGAAAACAGCAACTCTTATGTTTGATTTTTCTCAAATTCCATTGGAAGATGTTTCTGGAAAATGGTATATAAGAGAAAAAATGCCAGATTCAGCTTTCACAGCAGTAACTTATAACTTCACAGGTAAGACAAAAGATATGGCAGGAAAGACTGCTCACGAAGTTGTTGCAACTTATAAAAACGCAGAAAACGTTGAAGAAACAGAAACTTTCTGGGCTTGTAAAGATTTAGGTCCTTCTCTTGATATGACAAACTATCCAGGCCTACAAGCAATGCCTTTTGAATACACTGTTCAATATGCAGAAACTCTTTCTTGTACTTTCACTGCTGTTGAAGTAATTGACGGAAAGGTTAAAAAGACTGACCTATTGTTAGAAACAGGATATGAAGAACTTACTATGGAAGAATTCCAAGAAAAGATTCAAATCCTTCAAGAAGCAATGGGTGGCGGAGCAGGAGCAGAAGAAGATTTTTAATCAATTAAGACTTAAATAAATAATGCGAAAGACAAAGGATTCAAAAAACAAGAAAACAAAAAATGGCTCTAATAAAAGTTCAGTTTCTACTTTTGTAAAAAGTGAACAATTCCCTAAAATAATAGGGGTTTTAGTTGCTATTTTTACTATTTTTTGTTTTGTATCCTTTGTCTCTTTTTATTGGACTTGGTTCAATCAAGACAATCTTGATGTAAATAATTGGTGCGGTCCAATAGGTGCGAGAGTTGCCAATTTTTTTATTAGCAACTCTTTTGGAATAGCATCTTTCGGTTTTCTTATTCTTTTATTTCTTGCAGTTCTAAAATTATTTAAAGCAACAATCAATAATATTGGCAAGTGGATTATTAGTGTCCTTGTCATAATGATGTGGTTGTCTTGTTTCATTGGTTTTTTTGTTGTTTCTTTTCCTTTAACTTTTGCAACCTTAGATGTTTTTGCAGGTGTAGTTGGCATAATGGTTAATAGCTGGCTTATAAAAATAATAGGAGTTTTTGGAACTGCTTTATTTAATTTGGCTTTTACTTTTATTTTCCCAATGCTTCTTTTCGGGGTTAGATATTCTTTTGTAAAAAAACTATGGATTAGTGCAATAAACAAAATAAATACACCAAGACCTAAAAGAGAAAAACCAATAAAGGAAAAGAAAATAGAAGAAAAAACAAAAGAAGAAAAAATTGTTGTAGAAAAAGAAAAAACAGAAGAAATACCGCCTATTATAGAATTTGATATAGAACCACAAACCACGACAATAGAAGAAGAAAAAGAGGAAATTGAATTTGAAATTCAAACAGACACAAAAATAGAAGAAGACTCTATTGAAGAGGAAGAAGATTTTGAAGAAGAAACAGAAGAGCATTACGGAATAGCTACGCCGTATGATCCAAAATTAGAACTTTCTTCTTACAGACAACCAACCGTTGATATACTAATCGACTACGAAAAAAATAATAAAGTAATAGACGAAAGAGAATTACTTTCCAATAAAGATAGAATCGTAAACACTCTTAGAAACTATAAAATAGATATAGTAAAAATATCTGCAACTCCTGGACCTACTGTAACACTATACGAAATAGTACCTGCACCGGGAACAAGAATAAACAAAATCAAAAATCTTGAAGACGATATTGCCCTTAGCTTATCTGCTTTGGGTATTAGAATAATAGCACCTATACCAGGAAAAGGAACAATTGGTATAGAGGTTCCTAATGTTAATCCTCAAATAGTATCAATGAAAACAATGCTTACTTCACCTCAATTCGTTGATACAAAATATGAACTTCCAATAGCAATAGGAAAAACTATTTCTTCCGAACCTTACGTTGCCGACCTTGCAAAGATGCCACACTTACTTATGGCAGGAGCAACAGGACAAGGTAAATCCGTAGGCTTAAATGCCATTATATCATCATTGTTATTTAAAAAACACCCATGCGATCTAAAATTCGTAATGGTCGATCCTAAAAAAGTAGAACTATCGCTTTACTCCAAAATAGAAAGACACTATTTAGCAAAACTACCCGATAGCGAAGAAGCTATTATTACTGATGTAAAAAAAGTAGTTCGCACACTAAACTCGCTTTGTATAGAAATGGATCAACGCTATGACCTTTTGAAAATAGCAGGTTGTAAAAAAATAACAGAATATAATGCGAAATTCTGTTCAAGACGCCTATTGCCAACAGAAGGACATAGATACCTCCCATATATTGTTTTAGTTATTGATGAGTTTGCTGATTTAATTATGACAGCAGGCAAAGAAATAGAAATGCCTATTGCACGTCTTGCACAACTTGCACGTGCCGTAGGAATACATCTAATAATTGCAACACAACGTCCAACAGTAAACATAATAACAGGAACAATTAAAGCCAACTTCCCTGCAAGAATCGCCTTTAAAGTAAGTAGTAGGGTTGATAGTAAAACAATTCTCGACACCTCAGGAGCAGAACAACTAATAGGACGAGGAGATATGTTGATTTCAGCAGGGAGTGATTTAATACGTTTACAATGTGCATTGATAGATACAGAAGAAATTGAACAATTATCAGAATATATAGGTTCACAACGAGGATTTGACGAAACATTCCTTTTGCCTGAATACTTAGATGAAACATCTGAGCCAAGCAAAGAAGTAGATATGAAACAACTTGACCCTAAATTTGAAGAATCAGCACGCCTTGTAGTAATGCATCAACACGGAAGCACATCCTTAATCCAAAGAAAACTATCCTTAGGCTATAATCGAGCAGGCAGAATCATTGATCAATTAGAGGCAGCAGGCATAGTTGGTCCGTTTGAAGGAAGTAAAGCAAGAGAAGTTCTTGTAAAAACCGAAGTAGAACTAAATGAAATTTTAAAAGAATACCTAAAATAGAGAATATGAAAAAGGCCTTAATTTTTCTTATTTGCTTATTTTGTATCCATATATCCTTTGCACAAAAACAAATAGTAAACGGAGTAGTAATAGACAAGCAAGCAGAAAAAATCATAGAAGCAGTCTCAAAAAAAATTACGACTGACTCCCCAATACTCATTGCCTACACAATGACAATTAAAGCAGGCAATAAAACATTAGAAACACAAAAAGGCACACTCCTTTCAAATGGAGCAAAATTCCAATTAAAAGCACAAGGATTTGAAGACTATTGCGATGGAACAAATTATTGGCATTACGTAAAAGAAACCTCAGAAGTAGAACTCTCTGTAATAGACCAAACAAACAACATCTTCAACTTTCCAAACATGATAAAAACTTACTCAAAAGACTTTCGTCCAAAACTAATAAGAGAAGAAGAAACAGATTATGTAATAGATCTTATTCCAAAGAAAAGTACTAATGTGTCAAAAATACGAATCATCAGTAATAAAACAACCAATAGACTAAAAGAAATGACAATTCATGTAAGAGGAGGTAATACCTATCAAATAACATTTTCTTCTTACAAACCAAATCAAGCCACTAAAACAAACGATTTTACTTTTCCAACCCAAGCTTATCCACAAGTCGAGATAATCGATCTTAGATAAGGTTGTAAACTTTCAATTTATTTGACTATGACAACTTATAAGTAAAAGTATTTAATTCCTTAGGGCAAGAAGTCTTTTCAACACAAGAGGGAATGTTTTCTCTAAACCACCTACCCCAAGGAATATATCTGATAAAAGCATTCAATAAATACGCATTCTAAATAGCGAAAAAATCTTGCAATAAATAGTTTAGCGATTCTCAATCACTGCAACAAAATCCTTAGGTAATAAAACGTTTTCTAAATCTATTGCCTTAGCGAATAAAGGTGCGATTTCGTCGGCTTTAAAGCCTGCAATTCCGCAACCAATTCTTGTTACTAAAAAAGTGTATTCTTTATTTGATAAAGCAAATTCAATGAATTCATCAACGTAAGGCTTAATCACATCAACACCTCCGTGCATTGTTGGAATGCCATAAGACTTTCCTTGCATACCAACGCCTTTTCCCCATTGGGCTCCAAATTTCTGATAAGCAACACGAGCAGCCCCTCCTCCGTGAAGACCATTTAGATTGCTACCAAACACAAATATTTCATTATCTTCAAGACTTGCAATCTTGTTTGGAGTAAATTTTCTATTATACATAAGTTAAATTTTTTTAAAATTCTAATCTAAATCCTTTTTGTTTTAATTCTGCATATTTTTTTGCATTAAAGCGATACTTAATAGGTGTACGGCGAGAAGCATTTTTTGGACGCTCCTCTGCTTCCGAAAGAATACCGAGTTTAAGCATTTTATTGTAGAAATTCCTTCGGTCAAATTTCATTTCCAATATAGCTTCGTAGAGATTTTGTAAAGCACTCATTGTAAAGATTTCAGGCAATAACTCAAATCCAATAGGTTCAAAACAAATTCTTTCTTTCAAACGATTAACTGCTATACGCAAAATCCTGTCGTGATCAAAGGCAAGACTCGGGATTTCGTTCATTGCAAACCATTGAGCCGACATTGCGTCATCTCCACCTTTTACTTCTTCTAAACGAACTAAAGCATAATGAGCTACGGTAATTACTCGCTCGCGTGGATCACGATTTACGTCAGAGAAAGTGTAGAATTGCTCCACTGAAGTTGTTTTTAAACCTGTTTCTTCCTCCAATTCACGTTTTGCACACTCTTCTACAGTTTCATCAATCTGCATAAATCCACCAGGAAAAGCCCATTTGTCTTTGTAAGGCTCAATTCCTCGCTGAATTAACAGCACTTTAATTGCTACACCATCAAATCCGAAAATCACACAATCAGAAGTAACGGCAGGATGTGGGTATTTGTAACAATAATTCTTTTCTTCCATATCTTTATTGCGTTAATTTGACGCAAAGATATAAAGAATAATTGAGCAAAACAACTATTTTGTGTAATTTTTACGCAGTTTTATTAAACTATCTCTTAAAAACAGAATAAAAAAGCCTATTTGTTTTTTTTGTTATTGTGGTTTTTTTTCGTAATTTTGAGGGAATTAAATATTTTTTAAAACGTTTAACGATATGGATATTAAGAATATTGATTTTTCCTCAATGCCTAAGGGTTATAAATTGTGTTTTAATGATAAATGTTTGCTTGCACAAAAGTGTTTAAGGCATATTGCAATTGAGCAAATCAAAGATTCAGCAGAGGTTTTTCAGGTAATTAATCATTTTAAATTTGAAGGAATGTCTTGTAAATACTTTGTTTGTAGCGATAATGTTAGCATTGCATACGGTATGAAAGGTGCTTTTGAAAATATTCTTGTGAGTGATGCAAAGAAAATAAGGATTGAGTTAATCGAACTCTTTGGTCAAGCGGAATTTTACCGTAGAAAAAATGCTGAAAAACCTATTTCTCCTAATGAACAAGAGCAGATTGCTAATATTTTTGCAAAATTTGGCTACACGATAAGTTTTGATAAAACTATTGAAACGACATTTTGGGAAGATTAAATCTTGATTTTTGATTATTATCACGCTGTGATAATGGATTATCTCTTGATGATAATGAATTATCTTGCTGAGATAATTAAATGAAAATAGCTTTTCAAGATTGTAAATTCTATAAATAAAAAAAACATGCAGGCTTTAAAAACCTGCATGCACTCGTGGGCTTAAGCAAAAAACGCTCAAACTATTCTACTTCCCAAGTTTCACCACTATTCAACAAATCATCTACACATTTTATTTTAGCATTTTCTTGTGCTTCTATCATTTGTTTTTCGAATAGTTGGTTATATGTTGGTTGTTTATAGGCTCTGATTACTCCGAAGGCCATTGGGAATTGTGGAGGACGCATTTGAGCAAGCATCATGTGGATTCCTGTGTTTTCGGTAGTCTCATCGTGAACTAAAATATCGTTTTCAGTTATTCCGTTTTCGCCTATTGTTACTACTTCAAGGGTTGTACCTCTTAAAACGATACCTTTGTCTTTGTTTTTACCAAAAATCATTGGTTTTCCATGTTCTAACCACAATTGACGATCGTCTCTAACTTCTTTATCGGTAACTTCTTTGTGTGCTCCATCGTTAAAGATTACGCAATTTTGCAATACTTCAACAACAGCTGCACCATCGTGTTCTGCCATGTGCATACAAACTTTTTGAAGTTGAGCTGGTTGGTTATCTATCGCTCTTGCAAAGAATGTTCCTCTTGCTCCAATTACTAATTCACCAGGATTGAAAGGATAATCAATAACTCCGAAAGGTGAAGTTTTAGTTATTTGTCCTTGTTTTGTAGTTGGAGAATATTGTCCTTTGGTTAAACCATATATACGATTGTTAAATAATATGTAATTAACGTCCATATTTCTTCTAACAAAGTGTATGAAATGGTTTCCTCCGATTGCAGTTGCATCTCCGTCTCCTGAGTTAATCCAAACAGAAAGTTTTGGATTTGCAATTTTAACTCCTGTTGCTATTGCTGCTGCTCTACCGTGGATAGAGTGAAATCCGTATGTGTTTACATAGTAAGGGAAACGGCTTGAACAACCTATACCCGATACCATGCAGAAACTTTCTTTTTTATATCCTATTTTAGGAAATACATTTAAAACTGATGCTAATATTCCGTGGTCTCCACAACCTGGGCACCATTTTACCATTTGATCACTGGCGAAATCCGCTTTTGTTAATTCGACAGCTGAATGTTCTATAGCCATTTCTTATTCTCCTAAAATTTGATTAAACACTTCTTTTAATTCACTTACTTCAAAAGGTAGGCCTTGTACTTTATTATATTGATGGAACATCATTCCTTGGAAGTTCATTCTCAAATAATTTACAAATTGTCCCATGTTTAATTCACAAACCACAACCTTTTTATATCTCTTCAACATTTCTTCTGTGTTCTTTGGAAGAGGCATTATGTAGTTAAATTGAGTAAATGCAATGCTTTTTCCTTCTGCTTGCAATTCTTGAACTGCACAACGTAAAGCTCCTTCTGTTCCTCCCCAACCAACAACTAATAAATCTGCTGATTCTGCTCCTTCAACTTCTTGATTAGGGATACGATTTGCTACTCTTTCAACTTTTTCTTTTCTGAATTTAACCATTTGTTCGTGGTTAGCACTATCGGTTGAAACACTTCCTTTTCCTGAAAGTTTTTCCAATCCACCAATTCTATGACGCAATCCGTCCATTCCTGGTAATGCCCATTGTCTTACAAGAGTTTCTGGATCTCTATTATAAGGAGCGTAATTAGGATTATTAGGTGTTGCAAAAGGTGGGTTGATTTTTGGAAGATCTGCCATTTTTGGTATTCTGAAAAGTTGAGATCCGTTTCCAAGGTAACCATCTGTCAAAAGAATTGTTGGAGTCATTGTTTCCAATGATAAACGTGCTGCTTCAAAAGCCCAGTAGAAACAATTAGCTGATGAAGATGCTGCAACTACTATACAAGGTGCTTCTCCGTTTCTTCCAAATAATGCTTGTGTAAGGTCAGATTGTTCTGTTTTTGTAGGCAATCCTGTTGAAGGACCTCCTCTTTGAACATCTACAATAACAAGTGGCAATTCTGTCATAACGGCTAATCCGATTGCTTCGCTCTTTAAAGACAATCCTGGGCCAGAAGTTGAAGTACAAGCCATAGCTCCTGCGAATGAAGCTCCGATTGCAGAACAAATACCTGCGATTTCGTCTTCTGCTTGGAATACTCTTGCTCCTAATGATTTGTGTTTTGCTAATTCTATTAAAATATCAGTTGCAGGAGTGATAGGATAAGAACCTAAGAATAAAGGAAGACCTGCTTTTTCTGCTGCTGCAAGCAATCCCCAAGCAGTTGCAATGTTTCCTGTTATGTTTCTGTACTTTCCTTTTGGCATTTGAGCTTGTTCAACCATCACTTGACTTTCCAAGATGTCAGTATTTTCACAGAAGTTGTAACCTGCTCTTACCACTGCTTTGTTTGCTTGAACCAATTCTGGTTTTTTAGCAAATTTCTTTTCCAAATAAGAATCTGTATGTTCTAATCCTTTTCCAAATATGAAGAAAATCATACCTAAGGCGAACATATTTCTACATTTCAATGCAGACTTTCTATCCGCAAAAATATCTTTCACAGTTTCCATTGTGAAACTTGTGATAGGTGCTTTTATTAATCTGTAATTTGAAAGAGAATCATCTTCAAGTGGGTTTGAAGAATAACCAGCTTTTTCAATTGCTTCGTCTTCAAAAGTGTCCGCATCTACGATTATTATACCACCAATTTTAGCCCATTTTAAGTTTGCTTTCAATGAAGCAGGGTTCATTGCTACTAAAACATCAGCTTTATCCCCTGAACTATAGATTTTCTTTCCTATATGAACTTGAAAGCCTGATACACCAGCCACTGTATTATGTGGAGCTCTGATTTCTGCTGGATAGTCAGGGAATGTGGCAATGTCATTACCGTCCAAAGCAGAAGTGTCAGAGAATAGTGTACCTGTAAGTTGCATTCCATCGCCGGAATCACCAACGAATTTGATTACAACGTCTTCTCTTTTAATAACTTCTTTTGCTGTCATTACTTTGAGTTTTATTTTATTTTTCTATATTTTCACTAAATAATCTGCAAATTTACTAAGTTTATTCCATTTAAAGAAAAAAAAACGCTGTTTTATTCTTTTATTCTACGTATTTATCGATAACTTTGCACTCGAAACAAGAATAAAATTACAAATAATGAGTAATAACACCTTTGGAAAAAGTTTTCGATTAACAACTTTTGGAGAAAGTCATAGCACTTGCCTTGGGGGGATAATAGAAGGCTTTCCTGCAAATCAGAAAATAGATTACGCTTTATTGGAGAGTGAATTAGAAAGAAGAAAATCCTCCTCAACATATTCAACCCCAAGAATAGAAGAAGACAAAGTAGTCTTTCTTTCTGGAATTGAAAACAATATTTCTTTGGGTACTCCAATCACCTTTTTAATTGAAAACAAAAACATAAAAAAACAAGATTACGATAAACTAAAAACTCTTTTCCGCCCCTCACATGCTGATTACACTTATTTTTCTAAGTATGGTATAAACTCTTCTTCAGGAGGAGGGAGAGCCTCCGCAAGAGAAACTGTTTGCAGAGGTGTAGGTGGTAGTTTCGCAAAGCAATTTCTTTCTTCTTATGGAATAGAAATAAACTCAGAAATAATACATATTGGACAATTTAACTACTTAACTCAACGCAATCAAGCAGAAGAAGCACTAAAAGAAGCAAAAGAAAAAGGTGATAGTTTAGGTGGTGTAATAAAATGCACAATAAACAACGTGCCAAAAGGATTAGGAGAACCGATTTTTGATAAACTTTCAGCAACTCTTGCACAAGCAATGATAAGTATTCCATCTGCCAAAAGTTTTGAAATAGGAGATGGATTAGAATCTTGCAAACGCCTTGGCAGTCAAGACATAGATCATTGGAATCAAGACTTTACGACACAAACCAATCACAGTGGAGGCCTGCAAGGAGGAATCTCAAACGGCATGCAAGTAGTTTTTAGCGTAGGATTTAAACCTATTGCATCAATCGGTAAAATAAGAGCAATAAATCCACAAGGCGAAATTTCCGAAATAGAAAACAAAGGCAGACATGATTGCTGTCAATTATTTAGAGCAAGAGTTGTAGTAGAAGCTATGGCAGCCCTTACAATAGCAGACTTTATTAAACGAGCGAAATAAAATAATGAAAGATATGAATAAGATAAGCAAGATTTTTTTCTTTGTTTTAATTTTTTTAATCGCTGTTTCGTGCGACAAAAACAAAGAATTAAAAAAATAT
>JAGCLI010000222.1 GCA_017647065.1 Bacteroidales bacterium | reverse complement strand
CCTGCATTTGTTCTTTTAGGAATTATTTCCGCTTTTATGGCTCTTTATTTCCTTAGAATAAATCGTTGGGTTAACAATAAATTCTCAAAATACAAACGTTCAACAAAAATTATCTTAGGGGGAAGTATTTTAGGCTTACTTGTTTATATTTTCCCTCCATTATTTGGTGAAGGATACTCGGCATTAACCTCTTTATTGAATAATGATGTAGATGTAATGTTTGAAAATAGTTTCTTTCACCCTTACGTAGATAATGAATTAACTTTTTTGATTGTTCTTGTTGCTATTGTATTCTTTAAAGCCATTGCAACGGCGGTTACTTGTAGCTCGGGAGGAGTAGGAGGCACTTTTGCACCAAGTCTATTCTTGGGAGGATTTGTAGGATTCTTTGTTGCAAGAATTGTAAATCTTTCGGGACTTATTACGGTAGCCGAAAGTAACTTTGCTTTGGTAGGAATGGCGGCAGTAATGGCGGGTATAATGCACTCACCTTTGACAGCAACCTTCCTTATTGCCGAAATCACAGGAGGATACGCCTTGTTTGTTCCGCTTTTGATAGCAACAACAATTGCATACCTTGTTGTAAAACCACTAACAAAGTATTCAATTTATGCAGCTCCTCTTGCAGCAAAAGGAGATTTGAATACACATAATAAAGACAAAAATGCATTAACCTCTATTGAGATAAACAAATTGATAGAAACCAATTTCGTTACTTTATCTCCCGAGGCAAAACTCTTAGACATTGTTCAAGCGGTAAAAATCTCTTCAAGAAGTTTCTTTCCCGTTGTAGATGAAAATCAAATTCTTAAAGGGGTTGTAGTTTTAGATGATGTACGTTCCATTTTGTTTGATAGAGAAAAATACGACAAGGTATTTATCAAAGATTATATGCAATATTCGGAATCTTTTATCGTTGAGATATACGAACCTATGGAAAAAATAGTAGAAAAGTTTAAAATCTCAGATAGATACACTTTGGTAGTAGTCGAAAACGGCAAATACTTAGGTTTTGTCTCACGAGCAAATATATTTTCGGCTTATCAAAAATACATACGTGAGTTCTCTAATGAATAAAACCAAATAAGAAAAAAATAAAACCAAGTAATAATTTTTTAAAACTAAGTATTATTTTTTTAAAACCAAGTATTATTTTTTTAAAATCAAGAAATAAAATGAAGATAGCAGTAGTTGGAGCAACAGGACTTGTAGGAAGCTTAATGTTAAAGGTACTTGAAGAAAGAGGATTTGCTAATGAAGAAATCTTAGTTGCGGCATCGGAAAAAAGTATTGGTAAAAAGATAAAGTTTTCCAATAGAGAATTAATAGTTCAAAGCGTTGAGCAAGTAATAAATCAACAATGCGACTACGCAATCTTTTCAGCAGGGGGAGCAGCCTCTAAAAAATACGCTCCACTCTTTGCCGAAAAAGGCACAATCGTTATCGACAATTCTTCGGCTTGGAGAATGCAAGAAAATATTCCACTTGTAGTGCCGGAAATCAATGCAAATGCAATAAAAAACGAAGACAAAATCATATCAAATCCTAATTGTTCAACTATTCAAATGGTTTTAGCACTAAGCCTTTTACATAAAACCTATCAAATCAAAAGAATAGTTGTTTCAACCTATCAAAGCGTAACCGGAACGGGCGTAAAGGCGGTTAATCAATTAGATTGTGAAAAAGAAAACAAAGCTTGCGAAAAAGCATATCCATATCAAATTTTTGAAAACATACTTCCACACGGAGGCGACTTTCTTGAAAATGGCTATACCACGGAGGAAGAAAAGCTTGTTAATGAAACAAGAAAAATATTCAACGACAACTCCATTGCAATCACCGCAACCGTAGCGAGAGTTCCAGTAAAAGGAGGACATAGTGAGGCGGTAAATGTAGAATTTGTTAAACCTTTTGAAATAGAAGATGTTTATAAGTTATTAGAATCAACAAAAGGAGTTGTGGTATTGGACAATCCAACAAAGAATATTTATCCTATGCCACTTAATGCAAAAGATAAAGACGAGGTTTTTGTAGGTAGAGTAAGAAGAGATACATCTATTGCAAACGGACTTAATCTTTGGATTGTAGCCGATAATCTAAGAAAAGGAGCAGCAACAAATGCTATTCAGATATTAGAATATTTGACACGCAAGTAAAGACTTAATGAAAAAATATTTAGTAATAATTGCCCTATTGTTGAATTCAATCACAACAATAGGGCAAGATAATTTTTTAGACTCATATTCCATTCACGCTCAAAGCGGTTGGGTTTTACCAACAAATGACTTTGTGAAAGGAAACAATACACAACACACACCAATTTCACTAATCTATGCCACATCCTTTCGATACGAAAGACAAAGCGATGGTTCACGCCCTTGGCATCAACTCTACGACTATCCAAGTTATGGATTAGGAGTATATATTGCCGATTTCAATGTAAAAAATCAACTTGGCAAACCAATAGCCCTTTATGGTTTTATGAGTAGTTATGTAATCAATAAACCAAAATGGAGTTTAAAAACAGAATTTTCCTTAGGTCTTGCATTCAATTGGCAACATTTTTCATTAGAAAACCCATTTAATGACGTAATGGGAGCATCGCTTTCGTGTTATATAGATGCGGGCTTGAGTGCTTATCGTCTTATTGGTTCAAAATTTGAAATAGGAGTAGGATTATCGCTTTCTCACTTTTCAAACGGTGCAATGGCAAAACCAAATAAAGGTTTAAACGTAATAACTCCAAAACTAAGCCTTAAATATAAGCCATACGGAGCCTTTGAATATGCACAAACACAACTTCCAACCTTTAATTCCACAATAGAAGACCTTACAACAATTTTCATAGGCTCACATAACGTTTTAACAATCTTGCCAAAAGAAGATGTTGATAAACAATACAATAAGAAATCCTATTTAGTATTTGGCTTAGACAAAAGATTCTTAAAGCGATTTACCTATAAACATTCCCTTGGCATAGGATTTGGACTTGGATACAATCAATACATAGGCACAACCTATTACGTTGAAAATCGAGAAATACGATTAAGAGAATCAAACCTAATGGAGCGATTTAATTTGAATGCATATCTTAGCTATGAATATAAAATACATAAATTACACCTATTTATAGAACCGGGATATTATATTTATAGGAGTATTTACGATGAGGCACCAAACTTTTTTCAACGCATAGGCTTGCGTTATCAAATAAATAAAAATTGGTTTTGTAGCATAGGATTAAGAGCACAACATTTTAGCGTAGCCCAATACATAGAATGGGGCATAGGACTAAGAATGTAAAGAAAAAAATCAAAGAAATAATTTCAAACAGCAAAGAAAAATTAAATTTTTTCTTTGCTTTATTTTTCTTTTTTTTAGAATTATAAATTCTTTGTTGTATCTTTGCAAACTTAAACAAATAAACACAAAAAATTAAATGAAGAAAATTTTAATGACATTGGCTATGGCAATGATGACAACATTGCTTGTAGGACAAGTAAGTCCACAAGAGGCTGCTAAAATCAAGGCAGAAAATCCTTTGGTAAAAGAATGGAATACTCCTTTTCAGACTCCACCTTTTGACCAAATAAAAACAGAAGATTATAAACCTGCTATTCTTTATGCAATAGAGGAAGCAAAGAAAGAAGTAAACGCTATTATTGTTAATCGTGCTACTCCTGATTTTGCAAACACTATTGAGGCTTTGGAAAGAGCAGGTAGCTTATTAAACAAAGTGCTTGGCGTTT
>JAGCLI010000221.1 GCA_017647065.1 Bacteroidales bacterium | reverse complement strand
CTATTCTTCTTCGGCGAGAGGTGTCAATTTTTGATGGATTCTTTCTTTCGTATGGAGTCATTGAGCCTATTATCGCCTCAATTCCTTTAAAAGCGTCATTATCTATTTCAACATCTTTCATCATTTTGCCCATTCCTGGAATCATTCCTACTAAATCTTTTAGATTTCCCATTTTTTTGATTTGGGCTATTTGAGATAAAAAGTCGTTAAAGTCAAATTCGTTAGATTTTATTCTCTTGTTTATCTTGCGAGCTTGCTCTTCATCATATTGTTCTTGGGCTTTTTCAACGAAAGAAACGATATCTCCCATTCCTAATATACGATTAGCCATTCTATCAGGGTGGAACATATCCAAATCATTCATTTTTTCTCCCAAACCAACAAATTTGATTGGTTTGTTAACAACATGCTTTATTGTAAGGGCGGCACCACCACGAGTATCGCCATCAAGTTTTGTTAAAATAACGCCATCAAAATCTATAACTTCGTTAAATGCTTTTGCTGTATTGACTGCATCTTGTCCTGTCATAGAATCGACAACAAAAAGAGTCTCTGTTGGATTTATTGCTTTCTTTATATTTGAGATTTCTCTCATCATTTCTTCATCAACGGCCAAACGTCCCGCAGTATCGACAATTACAACTCCTATTGATTTACTTTTAGCGTATGAAATTGCTTCTTGTGCTATTGAAACGGCATCTTTTGACTCCTCTTTTGCAAAAACCTCTACTCCTATTTGTTCTCCTAAGACTTTTAATTGATTTATCGCTGCTGGTCTATAAACATCACAAGCCACAAGTAAGACTGATTTATTTTTCTTAGTCTTTAAATAGTGTGCAAGTTTTGCTGAGAATGTTGTTTTACCCCTTCCTTGTAACCCTGACATCAAAATAACGGCTGGATTACCGTTTATGTTTACTCCTTGTGCTTCCCCACCCATTAAGGCTGTGAGTTCATCATGCACAATCTTAACCATAAGTTGTCCTGGCTCAACTGAAGTAAGCACATCTCTACCTAAGGCTTTTTCTTTTACGGTTGCACAAAATTCTTTAGCTATTGCATAACTTACGTCTGCGTCTATCAACGCTTTACGAACTTCTTTTAAAGATTCTGCAATGTTTATTTCTGATATTTTGCCTTTTCCTTTTATGATTTTAAAGGCTTTGTCAAATTTTTCCGATAAATTTTCAAACATTTTCTAAAAATCCTCTTTTTTATTTTAATTTGCAAATATATAGATTTTTATTGGTAAAGAAGATATTTCTGCCTTATTTTCTTAAACTTTTCAATATCTTTTTGCCAACTAAGCTTTATTTCTTCTTGACTAAGACCTTTTTCTATTTGTTTTCTCAATTGGTCTGTGCCTGCAAGTTTATCAAAAAACGAATTAAAAAAATCCTCTTTTTTATTTGCTGTTTTATACATCTTTATAAGGAAAGAAAGATCCAATTCCTTCTTTTGCACTTTCAAATCTTTCATTCCATAACATTTTTTGCCTTTATACATTGGATTATCACTCACTCCTTTTATCGCACGTGGAGTGAATGAGAATGTTTTATCATAATAATCTGGATAACCAATAATTTCAAAAGGAGTATCCGTGCCTCGTCCTACGCTAACTTTTGTTCCTTCAAAAAAACATAAAGAAGGATATAATTCTATTGCTTTTGGAGTTTGCAAATTAGGGCTTGGAGCAACGAAAAGTTGATATACCTCTTTCATATCATGCTCCCAACCAAATATTTCAATTACTTGCAAATCGCATTGAATAGAATTTTCTAACCAACCCTCACCATTTATCATTTTTGCATACTCTCCTATTGTCATTGCGTGCAAAACCGGTACTCTATGCATTCCAACAAAGGATTTAAACTTTGAATCCAAAACAGGACCGTCAATATAATCATTAGGATTTGGTCTATCCAAAACAATAAGTTTACAATTATTTTCTGCACAAGCCTCCATTACATAATGCAAAGTAGATATATATGTATAGAAACGACAACCTACATCTTGCAAGTCAAACAAAACGATTTCGCAATCTTTGATTTGCTCGTTTGTAGGTTTCTTATTTTTCCCATAAAGCGAAATGATAGGAAGATTTGTCTTTGAATCAATAGAATTATTCACATATCCACCTGCTTCAACATTACCTCTAAATCCGTGTTCTGGCGAAAATATTTTGATAACATTTACATCTAATGAAAGAAGTGTGTCTAAAAGATGAACTAAATCACCGTTTTTATCGTGTACAACACTGGTTTGATTAGTTAAAAGACCAACTTTTTTATCTTTTATTATGTTTAAGTATTCCTCAAAGCGTTCTGCTCCTGTTTTTACATTATTTTGCGAATATAATCCTAAGGATAAGACAATTAGAATTAAAGATAAAACTATTTTTT
>JAGCLI010000220.1 GCA_017647065.1 Bacteroidales bacterium | reverse complement strand
TTGTTAAATTCTTTTTTTAATTTTGTTATTTGTTTACTAAAACTTGCATCAAACTGCTTACCATCAACTGTTAGAGAAAAGCCTCCTAACAATTTTGGATTGACAAAAAGTTGCAAATCTATTTCTGAAGATAATTTTTCTTCAATTTCTATTTTTATATCATTCACCACTCCTTCATCAAGAACTTGTGCAGTTGTGAATTTTACAGTTTTAATATGTTTATACTCTTTATACAATTCTGTATACCTATCTGCAATTTCATACAAATACACATCTCTTCTCTTAGAAACCAATAATTCCACAAAAAGAATAGAAACATTTTCTACCTTTTCAGAAAAAATATCATGAATTATATTTTTCTTTTTTGAAGGTTTGATAACTGGATTCTTCAAAATAGCTTTTAATTGAGGAGTTTCTTCACAAACCTTTTTAATCAACAACATATCCTCATACACCCTATCTACCAATTCATTCTCTTTTGCAAGAATAAATAATGATTGAGCATAACGAGTTTGTAATTTAAAACTATTCATTATTATTTAAGGTTTATTTCCGACATTCTCTTACTGATAATTTCATTGCTTTTAACCTTATCAGAAAGTTCGTGTTTCAAAAGATCTTCCGCAATTTCAATTGAAAGATTTGCTATTTGATTTTTTAATTCTGTCATAGCATGCAACTTTTCATACTCAATATTTTCGCGTGCTGCAACAACAATTCTTTGAGCCTCTTTTTGAGCTTGTTCTTTTGCTTCTTCAATCATTTTTTCTTTAAGCTCCTTGGTTTGTTGTAGCATTAAATCTCTTTCTTTTTGAGCCTCAATCAATAATCTCTCATTGCCTGCTTGCAATTGTTTCATTTCTTCTCTTGCAACAGCAGCTTCTTCTAAAGATTTCTTTATTTGTTCTTCTCTTTTACTCATCATATCTATCACTACAGGCCAACCAAACTTCCACAAAATGAATAAAAGGACCCCAAAAGTCAGAGTCATCCAAAATAAAAGACCTATATCAGGTGTTAATAGTCCCATATATTATAAAATATTAGTTTCTCAATAAAACATAGCAACAAAACCAATCGTAGTGTTGCTATGTTAAAATTTTTTTGTCAATTATTTCATCAAAATAACCAACAAACAAACCACATTAGCAAACAAAGCAACAGCTTCAACCAATGCAGCTGCAATAATCATATTAGAACGAATATCTCCTGTTGCTTCAGGTTGGCGAGCAATAGCGTCCATTCCATTACGTCCGATATTTCCAATACCTATACCTGCTCCAACAGCAGCAATACCTGCTCCAATGCCAGCTAAACCATAACCAATTGTTGGGTTAGCCACAGCCTCTAATAATAATGTTAAAGATGTCATAATAATTAGTTTTTGTTATTTTAAAGTTATATTAATTACCATATAAAAAGCGTTCAAAGTTATGATTATTTTCTTAAAACAAAGAAAAAAACAAAGAAAAAATATACACAAACAACAAAAAACGCTATTTATCAAGTCATTATAAAAACAGATATAAAAAATTACAACAAAAACATTGCAGAAACTAAACAAAAACGTATCTTTGCAAACGCAAAATCAAAGATTTGGCAATGTCTTCGTAGCTCAGCTGGTAGAGCAATTGACTCTTAATCAATGGGTCCAGGGTTCGAGTCCCTGCGAGGACACTATTTTCAATTGCGATCCAAATTCGCAAAAAGGTTCTTATGGAAATCAAAAATCAAATCAAGCAAAAAGCCCAACAACATTTTGATAGTGTTGTTGCTATTCGCAGACATCTGCATCAAAATCCAGAACTTTCTAAGCAAGAAAAAGAAACATCTGAGTACATTTGTTCAGTCCTTGATACTATTGAAGGAGTAGAATATCAGTCCCATGTAGGAGGTTATGGAGTTTATGGCTTTGTAAAAGGCAAAAATCCATCAAAGAAAGCAATAGCGTTAAGAGCAGACATGGATGCACTGCCAATTAAAGAAACAACGAAACTCCCTTTTGCCTCTACCAAAGATGGTGTAATGCACGCTTGCGGTCACGATGTTCATACGGCAATTCTTTTAGAAACAATAAAAATTTTATCGGAACTAAGAGATGAATTCGAAGGACAAGTGATGTTTATCTTTCAACCATCAGAAGAACACTATCCTGGAGGAGCCATTACAATGATAAATGATGGCATGTTTAAAAACGTAATTCCTTCGGCGATCTTTGCTCTTCATACAACACCTGAAATAGAGGCCGGAAAGATTGGAATAAAAGAGGGGAAGTACATGGCTTCCACAGATGAAATTTATATAGAAGTAAGAGGGAAAGGAGGGCATGGAGCAACTCCCGATTTAAACATAGATCCGATAGTAGCAGCCTCTCATATAGTAATAGCCTTACAAACATTAGTCAGTAGAAATGCCAATCCAATTTTACCAACCACCTTTTCTGTCGGAACATTCTTAGGAGAAGGACGCACAAATATAATACCATCAAAAGTATATTTAGAGTGCATAATTCGCACCTTTGACAATGAATGGAGAAAACAAGCCCATAAACTAATTCACCGAATAACAGAAGAAACTGCTCAAGCCTTTGGTGCAACAGCCGACGTGTTTATTGACCACGGGTACCCATATCTATA
>JAGCLI010000219.1 GCA_017647065.1 Bacteroidales bacterium | reverse complement strand
GTTTACGATAGGAGATATGTACGGGAAATATTATATAACGATGTTCTACGAAAATGGATACAATGAAGCAGATGGGAGTGATTTATAGTTTAAATTTTTAATAAATGTATTGATTATGAAAAAATGGGTAATTTTTGTTTTAGGTTTTATTGCAGGAGCAGTATTCCTATTCTTTGTGCTATTAATTATTGGAAAATCTTCTTCAAATGATAATGGAATGACTTATTTTGATAAGCCGGGAAAGTGTATTTCAAAAAAAGATTTTAAAGTTTTTCAGGTGATTGGAGAAGGCTATGCTTTAGCTGAAGAGAGATTAGACTTCTCTAGTGAAATTACTCTTCCTGGGAATTTATTAGTTCTTGTAACAAATGATAACGGAGAATTATATTATGATGATCAAATTATAGAAGTTCCAAAAGGTAAATGTATGCGTCAAATAGGGGTTTATGAGTATCAAACGAAATCAGAAAATTGGAAAACTGTGCCTATTGTGCAGGTGATGAATGAATAAAAAGTATATTTATAATGGTTATTTTATTGTTGTTGATATTTTTTACCATTGTTCTTTTCTTACGAATTATATCTCGTAGTAATAAAGTACTAAAGAATAAGAAAAAAAAGACAACTTATAGTTCTTATGCAAAAACTTTAGGGGAAATAAGCGAGAAAAGTGTTACGAAAAAGACAACTTGTAGTTCTTATGCAAAGGTTTTAGGAGAAATAGGAGAGGAAAGTGTGGCTTCTATTTTAAGAACTTTGCCTAAGGACTATGTTGTTTTTAATGATGTTTATTTAGAAATAAAAGGCAAATCTACTCAAATAGATCACGTTGTTATTTCGCGATATGGAGTCTTTATAATAGAAACAAAGAATTATACGGGTTGGATTTTTGGGAATGATACTTCGGAATATTGGACTCAAACTATATATGAAGATAAATATAAATTAAGAAATCCTTTAAGACAGAATTATTCTCATTTGAAAACTTTACAATCTATTTTTGGAATAGAAGAAAGATTCTATTTTCCAATAGTTGCTTTTCACGATAGAGCGACATTGAAGTGTGAGACTAATGGAAATGTAATGTATTTTTCAGAATTGAAAGATTTTATTCTTTCAAAACATATCCAAAGACTTTCAGATGAATTAGTAAATAGGTTATCTGCAATATTGATGTATTATTCAGTAAAAAATGAAAACCAAAAGCAAGAACATATTCTTAAAGTAAAACAAGATATAGCAAATAAAGAATCTTTGGTTGAGAAGGGAATTTGCCCTAAATGCGGGGGAATGTTAATACATCGTCAAGGAAAATATGGCGAATTTATATCTTGTATAAACTATCCTTCTTGTCGATTTACGCAAAACATAAATCGCTAAATTTTTTCTTTGAAAAAATAAAACGTTTCTTTGTTTTTTAGTGTCTATATTATTGTATTGGCTTTTAATTGTTGAGATTATGAAGATGAAATATTTGTTTTTATTTATTGGTTTAATGTTTTTGTGTGTTGGTTGTGAGGATCCGATAGATACATTAGAGAATAATAGTACTGAAACAAATACTACTCTTGGTGGAGGTGGGAGTGGAGAAACTCAAACTGATACTACGGAAGGTGAAGAAGAGAATAATGGGGAGCAAGAGCCAATAAATGACTCGGTAGATTTTGATTTATTTGTTTGTCTTAATACTATAACAAATCCAACCGACTTTTATATGTCGGCAGATTGGAGTTCGGATAGTAAAAGTATTGTTTATTCGTGTGCAAATCGTGATTTTAAGGTTATAGATGTTGATTCATGGAGCGTTGTTGATACTTTTGCCGATGTTAACAATATTATCTATGATGCAAAGTTCAATTCAACGAAAGAATTTATTGCTTCTTGTGGTACAGATAGCCTTGTGAAACTTTGGAGTACAAAGGGAAGGGATTGTGTTCGCACTTTCGTTGGGCATACCGGCAGAGTAAATTATTTAGATTGGAGTCCGGACGGTAGATACATTGCTTCTTCTTCGTGGGATAGCACTACAAGAATTTGGGACGCTTATTCTGGAAACTGTATTCACGTTTTAATAGGGCATACGAGCGAAGTTGCAACTCCAAGTTTTAGTCCTGATGGATCACGCTTAGTTACTTGCTCTAATGATAAGACTTTAAAAATATGGGACTTTAATTCTGGAACGTGTCTTCAAACTTTAAATGGACATACTTTATATCCTATGGACGTAGAGTGGAGTCCTGATGGCTCTCGCATTGCTTCTGTTTCTCACGAGAATATTATAAAAATATGGGACGCTAATACAGGTGTGTGTATTCTTAATATAACGGGAGATTATGTTGGTTTGAGTTTTGTAAGTTGGAGTCCTTGTGGTAATTACTTGATTTCTGCGGCTCACGACTTTGTGTTAAGAATTTGGGACGCTAACACAGGTCAATTAGTCAAGGCCTTATCGGGTCATAATGAAAGAATAATGGATGCTAATTTTTCTCCTGATGGTAGATACGTTGTTTCCGCATCGGGAGATCATACTTTGAAACTATGGGGAATGGAATAAAAATTATGAAACGTTATATAATTGTTGTTTTTTGCCTTTTGAGCGTTTTTTCTCAGGCTCAAATGCGAGTTTGGTTTGATAAGCCTACTCGTTCTCTTGATACGCTTTCTTTCTATGACTATTCTGCTGATTGGGAGTGGGAAAATGTTTCTTTGCCTATTGGAAATGGCTCGTTGGGTGCAAATGTTTTGGGCTCGGTTTCAATAGAAAGATTAACTCTTAACGAGAAATCGCTTTGGAGAGGAGGGCCTAATGTGTCGGATTCTGCTTCTTATTATTGGAATGTGAATAAAAATTCTGCTTATCTTTTAGATGAAATACGCAAAGCCTTTCTTGAAAAAGATTATGCAAGGGCTGATAGTCTTACTCGCAAGAATTTCAATTCTTATGCAGCATACGAGTCTTGGAATGAAAAGCCTTTTCGTTTTGGCTCTTACACAACTTTGGGCGAATTGTGTATTTATACATCTTTGAATGAAGACTTAACAAAGAATTATTCTCGTTCTCTTTTTATTGATTCAGCATTAGCAAAAGTGGAGTTTGAAAACAACGGCACAATCTACCAAAGGGAATATTTTGCTTCTTATCCCGATAGTGTGATTGTTTGTAGATTTTCGGCAAATCAAAAAGAAAAGCAAAATTTACGCTTAGTTTTTCGCCCAAATCCAGAGTCTTATATTGAGATAAAGCCGATTGAGAAAAATGAAGTCTTGTTTTGTGGAAGATTAAAAGACAATGAAATGGAGTTTGCTTTGAGAATAAGGGTAGAGGCAAAGAATGGAGAGGTGGAAATAAACGAAAAAGGAGAAATTTCGGTAAAAGGTAGTGATGAGGTTGTGTTAGTTTTAGCAGGAGATACGGATTATTTTATGAATTTCAATCCAGATTTTTCTGACACAAAGACCTACGCAAAAGTAAACCCTATTAAAACAACAGAAAAGACGATTAAAAAAATAAAAAACAAAGACTACCAAGACTTAAAGCAAAGACACGTAGAGGATTATGCAAAATTATTTAATAGACTTTCGCTAAAACTTAATCCAAATCAAGAAAGAAAAGATTTACCAACCGATTTGCGTCTTGAAAATTATAGAAAAGGAGAAAAAGACTTTGCTTTGGAAGAATTATACTTTCAATTTGGAAGATATTTGACTATTGCCTCATCGCGAGAAGGTAATTTGCCATCAAACTTACAAGGAATTTGGGCAAGTGGAGTTGATGGTGCTTGGAGAGTTGATTATCATAATAACATAAATCTTCAAATGAATTATTGGCTTGCAAGTCCGGGAAATCTTTTGGAGTGCAATCAGCCTTTAATTGACTATATTCGCACGCTTATTCTTCCGGGTAGAGAAACTGCAAAGGCATATTATGATGCAAGAGGTTGGACTGCTTCAATTTCTTCTAACATATTTGGATTTACTTCGCCTCTTGCAAGTGAGGATATGAGTTGGAATCTTTCTCCAATGGCAGGTCCGTGGCTTGCTCTTCATATTTGGGATTACTATGATTACACTCGCGATAAGCAATACTTGGAAAACATAGCATACGACATTATAAAAGAAAGCGCAAACTTTACGGTGGATTATCTATGGCAAAGACCTGATGGAATATACACTGCTTGCCCTTCTACATCTCCTGAACATGGACCAATAGATGAAGGCGTTACTTTTGCAAATGCAGTAGCAAAAGAGATATTGCTTTGTGCTATAAAGGCAAGTGAAACACTTGGCAAAGACAAAAGCCAAAGAAAAGAATGGAAAAAAGTGTTGAAAAATATAATGCCTTATAAAATTGGGCGTTATGGGCAACTTATGGAATGGAGCAAAGATATTGATAATCCGAAAGATGAACATAGACATGTAAATCATTTATTTGGACTTCACCCCGGCACAACTATTTCGCCAAGTCTTACACCTGATTTAGCAGAAGCCTCAAAGATTGTTTTAAATCACAGAGGCGATGGAGCAACAGGTTGGAGTATGGGTTGGAAGATAAATCAATGGGCAAGGCTTCACGATGGAGACAGAGCCTATCTTTTGTTTGGAAAT
>JAGCLI010000218.1 GCA_017647065.1 Bacteroidales bacterium | reverse complement strand
GGATAATCAAAAGTAAACTGCTTTGCAACTGCAATCAAAATATCAAAGAATGCTTTTTCTTCATAACTTATTCCTAAGTCTTTAAAGCTTTGTTTTTCTTTATTGACCTCCAAAAGAAGTTCTGCCATTTGTTTAGCTACTTCGTTTAAGACTTCTTCAGCGAATATTGCACTATCTTTTCTTTCATTGTATTTTTTTACAAGAAGATTTAAGCGTTCTGAGAAATCAACTCCTTTTATCATATTGACAGTCTTAAATTCACTTATAACCATTCTAAGAAGTCTTTCCATTAATTTCACCTTAGTGTTTGGCAAAGGAAGTTTCGCTAATTTTTCCATATATTCCACGCTAAGTAAATCAAGATTTTCTTTCTCATTACCAATTTTAATGATTTCTTCAACGCTTTCTGAGAGAATAGCCTCTTCAATCATAACACTTACACGCTTATTCATTTGCGTAACATCAGGCTTTCCTCCTACTGTGATTTTATAAATTATTGACCTAACCCCACAAAAGAAGTAAATATCTTCTTTTTCTTCAAAAGAGATTTCTTCTCTATTACAACAAAGATTAAAAGCAGATTTTAATTTCTTTGTATGTCCCATAAAAAGATTCTCTCTTTCTTCTGTTGTTTGAATAAACTCTGCTCCTTTATTCAAACAATCCAATTGTTCTAATGGTGTTCCATTTGAGAATTTGGTGTAATCAAAATTTGAAAACATACGGCGAAGAATATCTAACTCATCTTTTACCATAATTATAGATTTCTCCACTGCTTCAACCGAAGAGGTTTCTTCTCCTTCTTGTGTATAACGTTTAAGAGCCGTATTAAGATTGCTTTTCAGTCCTATGTAATCTACTACTAAGCCTTTTTCTTTTCCTTTATAAACTCTGTTTACACGCGATATTGTTTGAATAAGTGTATGATGTTGCAAAGGTTTATCAATATACATAGTATCAAGACAAGGTACATCAAAACCCGTAATCCACATATCAACAACAATCGCTATCTTAAAATTAGATTTCGGATTCTTGAATTGTACGTCTAATTTCTTTCTTTCCTCATCGCCTCCAAGTAAATTATATAATTCTGCCTCATCATCTTTGTTGCGAGTCATTACCAACTTTATTTTTTCAATAGGAATCGGAGCATTTCCATAACTTGCTGTTGATTCTGCAACTTTTGATATTTCATAATTTGGAGCAAAAACAATATTTTCAGAAGGAATTTCAGCCCATTGAGGACGAAGTGCTATGATTTTCTTATACAAATTATATGCAATCATTCTATTTGCACAAACAAACATTGCCTTCCCTTCCACACTACTACCCTCTGAAACACGTGTTTCATAATGAGAAACAAAATCCTCTGCTATTGCTTGCAAACGATCATTATCTCCCAATATAATTTCCATTTTTGTAATAGCCTTTTTACTTTCTTCTATTTGATATTCATTTGCTCCTTCTTCTGCACACTGCTCATAGTATTTTTCTATCTCCTCTAATTTATTATTATCCAAAAACACCTTTGCTGCTCTTCCCTCATAAACAATTCTTCTTGTAATTTCATCTGCAACCGATTCGGTCATTGTGTAAGAATCCACTACTTCTCCAAACACATCTAAGGTTGCATCAATAGGAGTGCCTGTAAATCCTACATAAGTAGCATTTGGCAAAGAGTCATGCAAATATTTAGCAAAGCCATAACTACGCTTTACTCCATATTCCGTTTGTTTTATTTGTTGCGACAGATTGATTTGAGAACGATGCGCCTCATCGGAAATACAAATAATATTAGCTCTTTTTGAAAGCAATTGTGTATCTTCTGTAAACTTATGAATAGTAGTAAGAAATATACCTCCACTTGTTCTATCAATAAGATATTCCCTTAATTTTGCACGACTTTCAACCTCAACAACACAATCATCTCCAATGAATTTCTTTGCTACTGAGAATTGCTCTGACAATTGAGCATCAAGATCTGTCCTATCTGTTATAAGAATTATTGTAGGGCTTGCAAATTCACGACTACGCATCAACATTCGTGAAAGGAAAAGCATTGTAAAGCTCTTTCCACAACCTGTTGCTCCAAAATAAGTTCCACCTTTTCCATCTCCCTTTTCGTTAAGTTTACTATGTTTTAGAATATTATTAAAGAGTTGATGTGTAGCAAAAAACTGAGGATAGCGACAAACTATTTTTTCTTCTTTCTTTGAAGAATCGGGAAAGAAAACAAAATCCTTAACAACACTCAATAGCCTATCTTTACGAAACAATCCCTTAACCATTGTAAGCAAAGAATTAACTCCATCGCTTGCTTTGTCTTCTGCTTCCACCTTTCGCCAAGCATAAAAAAACTCGTAAGGAGAGAATAAAGAACCATACTTACTATTTACTCCATCACTGATAACAACAAAGGCATTGTATTTAAAAATCTCAGGAATATCTCTACGATAACGCACAGTTAATTGAGTAAAGGCATCTTTTATAGTAGTGTTTTCTTTTACTGCACTCTTAAATTCAAAAACCACCAAAGGCAAACCATTCACATAAACAACTGCATCGGGGATTCGTTTTTCTTTTCCTTTAAT
>JAGCLI010000016.1 GCA_017647065.1 Bacteroidales bacterium | reverse complement strand
TGTTTTTTTATTTTTTTTCTTTGATTTTTTTAAATTTTTCTTTGCTTTTTTTTATTAGTATTTTGACCAATTTCTAAATCTCAAAGAAAAGACTCCAAAAAAGGCTTCTTTAAAGATTTTCATACTCATTTTACTTGTGCCTAATACTCTGTCTGTGAAAATAATTGGCACTTCTTTTAAGGTAAATCCTAATTTATATGCTGTGTATTTCATTTCTATTTGAAATGCGTAGCCAACAAATTTTACTTTATCAAAGTTTATGCGTTCTAAAAGTGAACGTTTGTAACAAGCAAAGCCTGCTGTTGTATCGCCAATCTTCATTCCTGTGATTAGTTGCACATACTTAGAGGCGTAATATGACATCATAACTCGTCCCATTGGCCAATTGACAACTGAAATCTTTCCATCTACATAGCGAGAACCTATTGCCATATCTGCTCCTTCAACACAGGCTTTGTAAAGATTAAACAAATCTTTTGGTGGGTGAGAAAAATCTGCGTCCATTTCATAGATGTAATCATATTTTCTTGCAATAGCCCACTTAAAGCCATGAAGATAAGCTGTTCCTAAGCCTAATTTACCTTTTCTTTCTTCAATAAATAATCTATCAGGAAACTCTTGCATTAGTTTTTTTACAATATCGGCAGTTCCGTCAGGGGAATTGTCTTCTACTATCAAAATATGAAATACCTTTTCCAACGAAAATACATATCTTATTATGTTTTCTATATTTTCTTTTTCGTTGTAAGTTGGTATTATTACTATACTATCGCTAATAGTCCTATCCATTTTTTTATTCTTTATTTTTCCAATAAAAATCCTATTTCTATTCTATCTTTTCCCTCCCACCCTATAAGAGGGTGTGTGTTTGCGTATGATGCTACAATTAAATTATCTTTATTTACACCATTTTTTACAAGTAAATCAGTGATTACTTGTGCTTGTTTATCTGAAATTTCTTGTGCTTTTTCAGTTCTATTAACCGAATGTATGTGAATGGAAATTGTTGTAATGTAATCTTGATTTTTTATACTATTGGCAAGATACTCTATTTCCTTTTTGCCTTTTGGGGTAAGTTCTGTTAGTTTCTTTTCACTAAATGGCGATTCTAAAAGGCAGAATTGCTTTGTTTGAAATAAATCTTCTATTTTTTGTACTACTATTTGAGAATTGTCTGGTGAGATAAAGCCTAAATATCCCCACTTTTGTGCAATTAGATAGTATGGTTTATCGGGTTTAAGGAAAGAAACGTATCCTTTTTCATTGCTTTGAACAACGGCAATCGTATCTAATTTTTCAGCATCTAATATTATTACATTTTGTTGCAAGAAATTTCCTTTTTTATCTAAAACGTATGCACTTGCAAACTCTAAATCAGAATCCATAAGATAACTTCTTTTATTTGCTCCGTTTGCACCAGCAACCACAATTTTATATTTATTTAAAGAAAGTACATAGTCATCTTTTTCTGAATTAAGTTTTTTACCTAAAAGTATTGGCATACTCCAATTATCCACTATATTTGTGTCTTCTCTGTGTGAGATATAAATATCCAATCCTCCATGATTTACTCCTGCATTTGAACTAAAAAATAATGTCTTTCCGTCAGAGGATAAAACCGGAGAAGTTTCGTTAAATCTCGTATTTATAGAAGGTGGTAATAAAATAGTATCTTGTTCTAATAAATCATTCGTTTTGATAATGTATATATCTTCATTTTTCATAGAAGATTCTGGCAAATATCCGTTAGGTGTATGTGCAGAAAAGACTCTATTAGATGAGGATACTATATCGTTTTGATCAAATTCTTTATCAATTAAATTGAGAGAAACTTTACTTGATTGAATATAATTGCGAATTAAATCACCACTTATTCTATCGTCTTGTTTTTTTGAGGGTTTTTGTTGAGCCAAATATCTTTCTAACAAACGTTTTGTAAGAGAATTATTTTTTTTGAAGAATAATCCTCTATGATTTTTTAGATCATTATTGTTATAATTTGCTTTTCTTAATAGAAAATTATAATCCTCATTTAATTTTTTTGCAGTCAAAACTGTTTTTGTTTGTTTATAATCTGGAAAAGCTTCTTCTATTAATGCTATATTTGCTTTGGTTGGATCGGATAAATAATTTTTTATAAACATATTAACAATAGCACTATCGTATTGTAATTCCAAAACAGTTTTCAAGCCTTCTACTGAAAGATGTTGCATAGATTTTTCTTGAAGATTTTGAATTATACGATCAAGCTTTGGGTGGTGTGGATTATTCTTAACAAATGAAATCATAGAACTTAATGAAGAATTTGCCACGACTTCACTATAAACAACATCATTAAGCTTTTCTTTTGCCAATTTCACATAAACTCCATTTGGAAATCTCTTTATATAACTTTCATACTTTTCTTTGGTGTTTTCTTCCAAAGTATTCTGAAATATAATGCGTTCTATTTCTTGTAGTGATTGTTGTTTATATTTCTCATTCTTTGTTGTTTGAGCAAATTCCTCTAATTTATCTAAATCTCCACTTTCAAGAACTTCCAAAGATATTATTTCATCAATAGCTTGTTTTGCTAAATTAACTTGAATAGCATTTGGAAATTTTGCAATATAGTTTTCGTAGTCTTCAAGAGTATTTAACATTTGGGTTTGCTCAAAAGCAATTTGCTCTAATATTCTTTCTGCTTCTTTTGCGTATTTTTTCTCTTCTTGAAAACAATGAACGTAATTTTCTAATTCCTCTATGTCTTTTGAATTATAAACTCTGGTAAGTTCTTGCTTGCAAATCTCATCCAAAGATATTACTTCTCTTTGCTCAATGTTGTTTAGACGTTTACCATAATAATAGGCTAAACACGCATTCTTTTCAGGGTTGTTTTCTTGATTATAATACAAAGATAAAAGTTCAAGACGCTCAACATCATTTGTATCTTTGAAAGATGTTTGTATTTTTTCGTAAACTTGACTATACTC
>JAGCLI010000217.1 GCA_017647065.1 Bacteroidales bacterium | reverse complement strand
TCTAACCAAACATTCATTCTCAAACCCGTAAGACTTTTTTGGTAAGTTGTACTATCTGTATAGTATGTTCCGGTAATACTATCAATTTTTGTAAATTCTTCAATCTCTATTTGCGAAACATTTAAAGTATTGAATCTTCCCTTGATTTTATTGACCTTATACTCTTGTTGATAGACAGTAAAACCATAACGTCTTAATTCTTTTACCAAACATTTGTTAAAGATTTTCAAAATCTCTTCTTGATTTACCTTATCTATAATCTTAGTATATTTTTCTCTTAATGCATTTTGAGTTTGCTCATCTAAGGCATCAAAACCAAACATTTGGTTGATATTATCATTTACCAAAGTAATATCATTGCTAAAAGTCACATAGATAAGTTCATTCTTATGTGTAGTTTCTTGATTCTTTAAAAATTTCCTTACTATTTCTTGTCCTTGCAAATTTGTTGAAAGAAAAGTAGTAATAATTACTAAAACCGTTAATATCTTTTTCATATTCTTTTAGTTTTATTAAAACAAAGAACCCTGCACAGTGTCTTTGTCGTTTAATTCAATATTAATATCTTCAATTGCTTCTTCTATTTCCTCTTCTTCTTGTTCAGAAATATATTCCAAAGGTTCTAAAAATTCTATTGAGATATTTGCATCTTTTTCTATTCTCTTTCCTTTGGCCTTGTATTTCTTTATATCATCTAATTTTTCTACCTCTAATTCGTTTTCTCCTATTCTTACAACAGGCAAATAATCATAACTAAGAGCCAAGAACTTTGCACCCTCTTGTTCTTCAAATATATCAATCTTTTTATTGCTTACCTCTGGAATAAAACGTTTTAAATAAAGATAATTTGTCTGCTTTTCGGCATAGAATATCGACAAAGGTTTGTTTTTAATGAGTTTTTCAATAAATATTAAGTCATCATCAAAGTGCAAAGACAAATCATAACCAGTTATTCTATAAGTTCCGTTTGAATAGAATGTAAGAATCTTATCATCTTTACTAAATTCACCTAAATAAGTTCCGTTTCCATCGGCATTTAATCGCTTAATTGAGGAATCAAACCAAATTTTTCTTGCACTAAGAGTAGAAATTCCCTCCGTTTTCTTTGTAACCGAAGTAATAATTCTTGAAGACAAGGTATTACCTTTGGAATTTCTTGATTTGATTGCAAGTGTTGCAAAATCATACTCCATTTTATTTGTTCGCATTCTAAGAGCAGGTTTAAGATTTATATTAACCTTTTCAGCCTCCCCATTAGGATTTACACTCAAATAAACAATTCTTGAACCCTTTGTTCCTTGTGTTAAATCATATTCTTTTCCACGAATAATAGATGCGATATTAAATCTCTTAACATAAAACTTACCAAAAGCACCGTCTTGATAAATCATATTATAGATTGTTCTTTCATCATTTTTTCTAAATACCGCAACATATTTTAAATTCTTTCCAAGATATTCTTTCTCTTGAACTTTCTTTACAACAAAAGTTCCGTCTTTTCTTATCGCAATTACATCATCTAAGTTAGAGCAATCCTCAACATATTCATCACCTTTGAGTTTATATCCAACAAATCCCTCTGCATAATTACAATAAAGCTTTTCGTTAGCTACTGCAACATTTGCCTCTTGTATATAATCAAAAGAACGAATCTCGGTTTTTCTTTCTCTTTCCTTACCGTATTTATTTTTAATTCTTTCAAAATAAGTAATAGCGTAAGGAATAAGATTATCTAAATCGTGTTGCACAGCCTTAATATCATCTTCTATTGCAAGAAGTGTATCATCTGCCTTGTCGCTATTGTATTTTGAAATTCTATCTATTGGAATTTTTCTAAGTCTATGAATATCCTCAATTGTAATAGGACGAAGCAGATTCTTAACAAAAGGTTTCAATCCCTTATCTATTTCAGAATCTATTTCCTCATCGCTCTTACATTTCTCCATTCTCTTGTAAACTCCCTCCTTAATGAAGATTTTTTCCAACGAAATCCAATTCCATTTTTCGTTTAGTTCACCTAACTCTATTTCAAGCTCTCTTTTAAGAAGGCTTACAGTGTTTTGAGTTGATACCTTTAAGATTTCGGAAACCGAAGCAAAGCGTGGTTTTTCATTTTCTATCACACAAGAGTTTGGCGATAGACTTATCTCACAATCCGTAAAAGCATAAAGTGCGTCAATTGTTTGATCGGGCGATGTATCGTTTGGAAGAGTTATTCTAATCTCTACTTCGCTTGCAGTGTTATTATCAATCTTTTTGATTTTTAATTGATTCTTATCACAAGCCTTTACAATAGAGTCTATAAGTGAATCTGCCGTTACCGTAAAAGGCACTTCCGTAATAACAAGTGTTTTATTATCTACTTGTTTTATTCTTGCTCTTACTCTCAAACGACCACCTTGCAATCCATCGTTATACTTCTCTACATCCATTAGCCCACCGGTTGGAAAATCAGGATAAATCGCAAAATCCTCTCCTTTAAGTATAGCAATAGAAGCATCAATCAATTCATTAAAGTTATGAGGCAATATCTTACAAGCAAGACCTACCGCAATACCTTCTGCTCCTTGTGCAAGCAATAAAGGAAACTTCACCGGCAAGGTATCAGGTTCTTTATTTCTTCCGTCATAACTTGGATGCCAACTTGTAGTTTTTGGATTAAACACAACTTCCAAAGCAAATTTTGAAAGTCTTGCCTCAATATAACGAGGAGCTGCTGCTCCATCTCCTGTGAGAATATTTCCCCAGTTACCTTGACAATCTATCAAAAGGTCCTTTTGTCCCATTGTAACTAAGGCTCCCGCTATTGAAGAGTCACCATGCGGGTGGTATTTCATAGTATTTCCGACTATATTGGCAACTTTGTTGTATCTTCCATCATCAAGTTCCTTCATAGAATGAAGAATACGTCTTTGAACCGGCTTTAAACCATCGTTAATATGAGGAACGGCACGCTCCAATATTACATAAGAGGCATAATCCAAGAACCAATCTTGAAACATTCCCCTTATAGAGGTTATTTTGTGAGTATTTTCTTCCATTTTTTAAACAAAAGAT
>JAGCLI010000216.1 GCA_017647065.1 Bacteroidales bacterium | reverse complement strand
GAAATCAAGGGTAATTTTTCAGAAAATCGGACTTTATTTTACGAAAAGCTCGTTTAGAAATTTCTAAATCAAGGATAGAAAAAATTAAATCAAGGATAAAAAATTCTAAATCAAGGTTTTTTTTGAAAAAAACAGCGAAAAAATCGCAAAAATCAAAGACTTTTTTGGACAAAAATCGGGCTTTAAAAAATTAAGTCGTTGATTTACTGCTTTTTAGTCAAGGGCTTATAATTTCAATATTTGCGAACGGAAATTTTAGACTTGAAAATATCGCAAGCATTCGGCGTTAAATTTATAGAAATTTTGTTTACATACGAAAATTCGTGGCGATTCTATTTTATTAACGCTTTCTTTATGTCCAAGAAAAAGAGGTATTTGTTTATATTTTGTTTTTATATTGTAATAAAATACTATATTTGCACTCTAATAATGAGTGTAAATATGGAACAATACGCAAAACCTCCACTAAAATATACAGAACAAGTAAAGTTATTAAAATCAAGGGGATTAATTTTTGCTAATGAGCAACGTGCAGAAAAACAACTTGCAAATATTAGTTATTATCGTTTAAGTGCTTATATGTTACCATATAAGAAAAAAGATGAAAATGATATTATTATAGATGAATTTAAAGAAGGAACTACTTGGGAAAATATATACAATCTATATGTTTTTGATCGCAAACTACGTCTTCTTGTTTTTGATGCTATTGAACGATTAGAAATTTCTATAAGAACGCAAATTATTTATCAGTTAAGTCATAAATATGGCTCGCATTGGCAAGACGATTCAACTATATTCAAATCTCCAACAACAAAAACACTCCGAGATGGAAGCAATGTAAGGTTTAATCCTTACGAAGATATTCAAAATCACATAAGAGAACAATTACATAACAATAAAGCAGAAGTATTTATACAACATTACAAAAATAAATACAATGATCCTATAAATCCTCCTTCGTGGATGAGTGTAGAAATAATGTATTTTAATCATCTATCTCGTATTTGTAGTGGATTGAAACATCGTGTGGATAGGGTTAATATAGCCTCTTATTTTGCTTTACCCGAAAAAACGTTTTGTTCATGGTTGCATGCAATCAATTACGTTCGTAATATCTGTGCTCATCATGCAAGACTTTGGAATAGAGATTTAAATATAGTTCCAGAAAAGCTTTCGTTTTCAAAATGTTTAGTGTGGATTAGTAATCCACATATAGTGCAAAGAAGTAAGATTTACTACTTTTTATGTATGTTAAACTACTTATTGCAAACTGCAAATCCCTCATCACAATTCAAAGGGCGTTTAATAGAACTTCTAAATGAGTATAAAAATTTTGTAAATATTAATTCAATGGGATTTCCTAATGATTGGCAACGTGAAAATATATGGAAAATGTAATTTTTTCTAAAATTACTATTGCCAATTGTAAAAAAATGTTTACTTTTGCAAAACATTAAGGCGACAATATAGTTATATATTAGAGATAATAAGCCTCTCAGGCGAGTCGAAAGACAGCATACTTGAGGGGCGTTCTTCATTTTAAGAGTCTGGGTCTTCTTTTCTTATTTCTTTAACGCTTTCTTTATGTCCAAGAAAAAGGCAACGACTAAGAAAGTTAGCACGCAAATGGTGTTGATTGAAAGTCTTAGTGCTGTGTTATCAAGGTTTTGGAAAACATTCATCACAAAATACAATCCTAAGGCAAGGATTACATAAAGCAAGAAACGTTTTATAGGGTATTTTACAGGATAGAATTTTTGTCCTATTGCCCAACAAATTATCATTATTGAGGCATAGCAAATCAAAGTTGTGTATGCTGCACCTAAATAGCCAAAACGTGGCACTAAAATAAAGTTTAAAACCAAGGTTATTGCAGCTCCAATGCCCGAGATGTAGGCTCCGTAGATTGTTTTGTCGCTTACCTTATACCAAATTGAGAGATTGTAATAAATTCCCAAGCAGAAATTTGCCAAAAGCAAGATAGGCACAACGTTTAAGCCTACTCTATATTCCTCACTAACGAAATATTGAAACAAATCCATATAAGCAATTACTCCAAGAAAGATTGTAAGAAGGAAGATAGTGAAAACAATCATTACCGAAGAGTAGGTTTGTTTTGCATCTTGCGATTTCATCTTTGAGAAGAAGAAAGGCTCGGCTGCAAACTTGAATGCTTGAATGAAAAGGCTCATAACGATAGAAATCTTGTAGCAAGCACCATATATTCCTATTTGTTGCATTGCGTAGGTGTTGCAATCGGCAGTATTTTCGGGGCAAGTTAAAAGTTTTTTCAAAGCAATACGGTCAAAAGTCTCGTTTACCATTCCCGCAAGTCCACCAATCATAACGGGAAGTCCATAAATCAACATTTGTTTCAAAAGAGAAAAACTAATTTTAAAACGAAATTTAGAATATTCCGGTAGAAGCATCACAACAGATATTGCACTTGCTAAGAAATTTGAAATAAAAATGCACTCAACAAGGTTATCGGGTTTTAGAATGAAAAAGAAAAATAGATTAAAACCTATGTTTGAAAAAATATCAATGCTTTTAATCAAGGCAAAACGTGCTGCTTTGTTTTCTTGACGTAGTTTTGCGTAAGGAATTGCACGAAAAGCATCAAGTGCAACAATGATTAAAAACCATTTAATATAGTTTTGTTCGTTTACATACTGCATTGCACTGCTTATGCTCTCGATATTGAAAAAGGTAAGCAAAACAAAAAGCGAGGTTGTGCAGAAAAGCGAAAATAAAGACGTGTTAAAAACTACGGACTTGTCGTCTTGTTTTTGGCAAAAGCGGAAATATGCCGTTTCCATGCCGTATGTGAGAATTATCATAAGGAAAGAAATATAGGCATACAACTCTGACACTACTCCGTATTTGTCTGCGGCAAGGGAATAGGTGTAAACCGGTACTAAAAGATAGTTTAAAAATCTTCCTAATATAGTTGGCAAACCATAAATTGCAGTTTGTCCTGCAAGTTTCTTTATATCGCTCATTTTTTTCTTAGAAATAATATGTTAAACCAAAGAGTGATTCTCTGTAAGTTATCTTTATAGGTTGGAAATGTCTATCTAAAAATCCGTATTTCGCTAAATAATTTAGTCCAATCTTACCTATGCGAAGTGTAAATCCATAAATCAGTCCTATATCGTGCGGATTGTACTCTCCTTTCTTTAAAAGAGCATTCTCTAACTCTGCTTTAACAATATAATCGTAAGCAACACCAAGTTTAACTCCCATTCCGGCTGCTCTATCAAAGTATCCGAAAGTATAAGTCAAAGGAACAGAGATTTTCATTGCATTAAACTTTCCTTCAACTTGCTTACTTCGTTCTATATTTGCATTAACTGCTAAATCCAAACTTTGAATTTCATCAATATTATACTGAATCATAAATCCACTATTTGCAGAAAAACCGTTTCTTCCTGTAATATTTCCGCTATGATAATACTGATTGCAACTTCCTATGCCGAGATTTATTCCAAATTCATAACCATCTCTATAAAACTGATGCTTTCGTGATTTTTTTCCTGAGTATCCCAAATCTTTATAGTTGCTTGCGTTTACGGTAAGATTGAAAACAAAATCGCAAATCCTATCTATTCCCTCGTAATCTATCAATTCTGCATCGTCTTCGGGCTTATGATAAGGCGAATCGGTGCCTGTTGTCATTGTTATTGCAGGAATATCTCTTTTTGCAAAAGAAGAATAGTCCGAATCCGTAAAAACAGATTTCTTATACTTAGACACCTTTATTTTTAAGTCGGTTTGCGTGCTTGAGAATATATCTTTCCAACCATTGAGCATAGCAACATTTGCAATTTCCAAAGCACCATTTTTATACCAGCCTACCATATCAAGATTTATCATTAACTTAATATCAGAAAGCTTATCAACAAACATAGGATTATAAGCAAAATGATCAGAGCCTAATAATCCCATTTCTTCGGCATCAAACCAAATTAAAATAATATGACGATTTATTTTGTCAGCATTTACACTTAGCAAACGGGCTAATTGAATAAGCATTGCACTTCCCGATGCGTTGTCGTCAGCTCCGTTATATATTTTATTGTTCTTTATTCCTAAATGATCATAGTGAGCACCGATTACAATGTATTCAGAATTATACAAAGGCTTTTCTGCTCTTATTTCTGCAACTATGTTGTTCCCTAAATCAACAGCAAAATTTTGAATATAGTATTCTATCTTTAAAGAATCTAATTGAGAACAAATATATTCTCTTGCAAGAGAGTTTCCAATGCTTCCAACTTTTCGTCCTTCCAAAGCATCAGAACTCAAATAATAAACATCTTTCTTTAAATTTTCTCTTTGTTGGCTTTGAGCAAAACAAAGATTTAAACTCAAAATTGAGAGTATTAAGATAAAAAAACGTTTCATTTTTTATATTTTTTCGCAAAATTATAAAGAAATAACGTAATTTTGTAAACTCAAAGCATAAAACTAAAAATAAAAATGAAAAATTTCGTAGAAGAATTGCGTTGGAGGGGTATGATACACGATATTATGCCGGGCACAGAAGAACAATTTTTAAAACAAACCGCTACTGCATACGTAGGATTTGACCCTACAGCAGATAGTTTACATATAGGACACTTAGTAGGCATTATGATGCTTTCTCATCTTCAAAGAAGCGGACACAGACCTATTGTTTTATTGGGTGGAGCAACAGGAATGATTGGCGATCCTTCTTTTAAAAGTCAAGAAAGAAAACTTCTTACCTTAGAAGAAATACAACATAATCAAGCGTGCATAAAGAAACAATTATCTCGTTTTATGGATTTTGAAACCGAAGCAGAAAATAAGGCTTTGGTGCTTAATAATTATGATTGGAATAGCAAGTGGAGTTTCTTGGATTTCATAAGAGATGTGGGTAAACACATAACTGTGAACTATATGATGGCGAAAGACTGTGTGAAGAAAAGAATCGAAACAGGACTTTCTTTCACAGAGTTTTCTTATCAATTGCTTCAAGCATACGACTTCAAGTATTTGTATGAAAACTATGGATGTAAACTTCAAATGGGAGGCTCAGACCAATGGGGAAACATCACTTGTGGAACAGAACTCATTAGAAGAACACTTTCAGGCGAAGCATTTGCAATGACTTGTCCTTTGATTACAAAAGCAGATGGTTCAAAATTTGGAAAAACTGAAAAAGGTAATGTGTGGTTAGACGCAAATAAAACCTCACCTTATGCTTTCTATCAATTCTGGCTTAATGTTTCTGATGACGATGCAAAGAAATTCATTAGAATATTTACATTCTTTACAAAAGATGAAATAGAAGCCTTGGAAAAAGAACATGATGTAGCTCCAAATTTAAGAACACTTCAAAAGGCTCTTGCAAAAGACATAACAATACGTGTTCATGGAGAAGAAGAATACAACAAGGCTGTTGAGGCTTCGGAAATTCTTTTTGGAAAAGGCACAACCGATACATTGAAACGTTTAGATAGTGCAACATTCCTTAGTGTTTTTGAAGGAGTGCCTACTTTTGAAGTAAGTAAAGAAGAAATCTTACAAGGAATAAACATAATTGATTTATTAGCAGAAAAGACTCAAATTCTTGCATCAAAAGGAGAGGTTCGCAGAGCCTTAAAAGAAAACTCTCTTTCTGTCAATAAAGAAAAAATAAAAGAAGATTACATAACTTCTGCTGAGAGTCTTTTGAACGAACAATACATTTTAGTTCAAAAAGGCAAGAAAAACTACTTCATAATAGTAGCAAAATAGAGAAAAAACTCTTAGTTTTTTTGAAATAAATCAAAGAAAAATTTAATTTTTTCTTTGATTTATTTTTTTAAAGTAAAGAAAAAATTTCTACTTTTGCAGAGTTATTTAATAGAGTTATTAAATAGGTTAAATAAATAGCGTATGCAAAAGAATAATATGGAAGAACAAATTCTTTTAGTAGCAAAAGAATTGTTTATGCAATTTGGTTATGAGGGAGTTTCTACAACTCAGGTTGCAAAGGCTGTGGGTTGCAATCAAGCCTTAGTGCATTATTATTATCGTACAAAACAAAATCTTTTTAAGATTATATGTCAGCAAGAAATACAAAAGATGTTGAAGATTCTTGCCGATATTCCACAAGAGGATATTTCGTTTGAAGATTTTATTGAAAAGATTATTGAGGCTCAAATTGGTTTTTTGAAAAACAATCCCGATGCTCCGTTTTTCATAATTGGCGAATTAAGGCACAATAGCGAGGTCTTGAAAATGATGAAGGAACTTTTCTCTGAATTTGGCAAAGAAATTGTTGGTAAGATTCGTTTGTTTGTTCAAATGAAACAAAGCAAAGGAGAATTAAATGATGTTTCAGTAGAGGATTTGCTAATAGATATTGTATCCTTAGACGTAATGTCGTTTGTAGGACAAGTATTGTTTACACAAATCTTAGAAATGGATTCTCAAACACAAGAAGCTTTTTTAGAAAGAAGAAAGACTCATATAAAGAAACTAATATTATCAAGCATAAAATCATAGAAAGATAATGTATAAATTAGGTATAGATATTGGTTCAACAACAGCAAAAGCAGTAGTTGTAAACAATAAAAAAGAAATTGTTTATTCTAATTATTTAAGACATAATGCTGAGATTAAAGCAACGCTGTTAAATATTCTTGAAAGCATAAAAACTCAACTTGGAAGTGAAGTAGAATTAGAAATAATCATAACAGGTTCTGCTGGATTTGGGATTTCGGAGCGTTTGAAAGTGCCTTTTATCCAAGAGGTCATTGCTGTGTCAAATTTTGTTAAGCATTTCTCAATGGATATTAACTCAATAATTGACATAGGAGGCGAAGACTCAAAAATTATCTTCTTTTCCAAAACTTCTTCTTTGCCTGTGATGAGAATGAATGGCAATTGTGCGGGAGGAACGGGTGCTTTTATCGATCAAATGGCTTTAATACTTGGCGTAAGTGTAGATGAACTTGATGCTTTGGCTCAAAACTCAAAACATATCTATCCGATTGCATCACGTTGTGGGGTTTTCTCAAAGACAGATGTACAAAACCTTGTTGCAAGAGGGGTTTCAAAGCAGGATATTGCAGTGTCGATTTTCAATGCTATTGCTCTGCAAGTTGTTTCCTCGCTTTCAAAAGGTATGCAAATTGTTCCAAAGATTTTATTCTGCGGAGGACCTTTGACTTACATAAAATCGTTAAGAGAAGCCTTTGCAAGAGTTCTTTCTCTTGAAGAAAAAGATTTCATAACACTTGAAAATTCTAATCTTATTCCTGCAATGGGTTGTGTTTTTACAAATGGAGAAAAAGGACTTGCAATAAGCATAAATCAACTAATTGAAAACATAAAAACTACCTCAACTACCTTAACGCAAGAAAGTAATAGATTAGAGGCAATATTTAATAGTGAGCAAGAATTAAAAGAGTGGAGAGAAGATAAAGCAAAGGGTGAGAAGGTAAAGTCTTTAAAAGATTTTTCGGGAGATTGTTTTCTTGGATTAGATAGTGGTTCTACAACAACAAAACTTGTTCTTACAGACAAAGAAAGTAATATTATTTTCTCCTATTATAGCAGAAATGGAGGTAATGCGTTGAAAGCGGTTGAGCAAGCAATAGAGAGAATGAATAAGGCTTGTCAAGAAAATAACGCTACAATAAATATAGTTTCTGCTTGTTCAACAGGCTATGGGGAAGAGTTGATTAAAACTGCCTTTTCTATGGAATGTTCTGTTGTGGAAACAATTGCTCACTATAAGGCTGCGAAAACTCTATGTCCTGAGGTAGATTTTATTCTTGATATTGGAGGACAGGATATGAAAGCCTTGTTTATTGAAGATGGAGTCTTAAATAAAATAGAATTAAATGAGGCTTGCTCTTCGGGTTGTGGTTCTTTTATAGAGAATTTTGCTAATTCGCTTTCTTATCCTGTTGCAGAATTTGCACAAATTGCTTGTTTGGCTAAAAATCCTTGTGATTTAGGAACACGATGCACCGTATTTATGAACTCAAAAGTTAAACAATCTCTTAGAGAAGGTGCAAGTGTGGCAGATATTTCAGCGGGGCTTTCCTATTCTGTTGTAAAAAACTGCTTATATAAAGTCTTAAAACTAAACTCTCTTGATATTGGAAAGAATATTGTTGTACAAGGTGGAACAATGCGTAATGATAGCATAGTAAAAGCCTTGGAAAATATGTTGGGATTAAGGGTTTATCGTAGTCAAGCACCAGAACTTATGGGTGCATACGGCTGTGCAATTTATGCAAAAGAGAATTACGAGAAACAAAACATAGCAACAACTTTTTCTCAAAAGGTTTCAAGTTTTACGTCTAAAGAAATAAATTGTAAGGGTTGCGAAAACCAATGCCTTGTTACTAAATATGTGTTTGAAAACAATAAAGCATATCACTCGGGTAATAAGTGTGAAAAAATATTCTCTTCAAAAGCCGAAGAAGAAAAAGGAGATAATATCTATGCTTATAAGTTAGAAAGGGTTTTTGAAAATCCTTCGCTTGCAAATCCTAAAATGACATTAGGTGTTCCAAGGGTTTTGAATATGTTTGAGGATTTTCCTTTTTGGAAAGCGTTCTTTTCTTCTCTTGATATAGACCTTGTGCTTAGCGAACTTTCAACTTATAGCAATTATGAAAAGGGATTAAGGCAAGTAATGAGCGAAAATATTTGTTTTCCGGCAAAGCTTGTGCATTCTCATATTGATAACCTAATTGCAAAGGGTGTAAAACGTATTTTCTTCCCTTATGTTGTTTTTGAAAAGAAAGAAAGCGAAGATGTAGCTAATTCATATAACTGTCCTATTGTTTCTTCTTATAGCGTTTTGATTAAAAGTCAAATGTCGGTTTATAATGATAGCGATGTGAAAATAGATAATCCTGTTTTTACCTTTAAGGATAAGAAATTGCTTTTGAAGAATTGCGAAACGTATATCAAGACTTTATGTAAAGAAAACAAAGATTTAAAATATTCTTCTGCACAAATAAAAAATGCTGTCAATAAAGGCTTGGAGGCTCAAAATAAATTTGAACAAGATATGCAAGCAAAAGCAGAGGAGTATTTTGAAAGAGCAAAAGCAAATAATATTCCAATAATACTTTTGGCTGCAAGACCTTATCATAGTGATTCTTTGATTCAGCATAAATTGAGTGATATTATTTCTTCTCTTGGTGCGTGCGTGATAAGTGATGATATTGTGAGATTGAATAATGATTTTGATATGAGGGATACTTATATGCTCTCACAATGGACTTATATGAATAGAATAGTTAAGGCAGCTAAATGGGTGACTATGCAAAACGATGAGGTAAATTATGCTCAAATTACTTCTTTTGGCTGTGGTCCTGATGCCTTCCTTTTAGATGAGATAACTAATCTTTTGAAACGTCATAATAAGTCTTGTACTATCATAAAGGTTGATGATATAAATAATGTGGGTTCAATGCGTTTGAGAATTAGAAGTCTTTTGGAAAGTCTTAAACAAAAGTCCAATAAACAAAAGTCTATTCAACCTTTTGTTGATACAAAGATTTTTGATTTGGAGGATAAGCATAGAACAATTCTTGCACCATTTTTTACCGATTATGCCTCTCCTTTATTGCCTGAGGTCTTTGCTTTGAGTGGTTATAAGTTAGAGGTGCTTCCTCTAAGTGATAAAAAGTCGGCTGATTTAGGCTTGCAATATTCTAATAATGAGGTTTGTTATCCTGCAACTCTTATTG
>JAGCLI010000215.1 GCA_017647065.1 Bacteroidales bacterium | reverse complement strand
GATATTATAAATCAAACACAAAATTATGAATACAACTTTTCGCAAGAGTTTAACGAAGGACAACAATATCAATTTGCAATAAGAACAAATTGTCAAGGCACATTTAGTCCGTGGAAATACCTTTATGCAAAATATTTACACCAAAATAGTGTTTTACAACTACCAATCCAAATAGATTTTGAAGATAATAACGAAAACCAACTAATAGGATCATTCAATGCAGGAGAGAATCCTTGGAAAATTTCTTCGGCAATAAACAATGGAGTAGTGGGTAGTAAATCTCTTCACGTAAGTAACGGAAATAATTATGCTTCCAATAACAGCGTTTCTTCGGTTAGTTATGCTTATATCGATTTTTATATACCTGAATATGCTCAAAGTTTCTATATTGATTTTAGTTATCATACTTTTTCTGAACTTCAAAACGCAGGATTGAAACTTTATCTTATTGCACCGGGAACTTCTATTAGCATAAACAACCTTCCTGATGCACAATATCAAGTTGGACAAAATGTTTATAGAGGAGGCAACAATCAATGGATAAGAGAACACATAGAATTACCAATTCATCATATTGGAACAACAAGACGACTTCTTTTTGTTTGGTATAACACTCCACAAGCACCAACTTCTAATGCTATTGCAATAGATGACATTTATTTAACTGCTCGTTATTGTGCAATTCCAGAGAATCTTCAAGCCAATTACATAACATCTTCTTCTGCAATGCTGACTTGGGAGTTTGCAGAGAATCAAAATGTTTTTAATTTACAATACAAACAAAGTGAAGACACGACTTGGACTCAACTTAATGCGATAACTCCAAATCATCTTTTGGAAAATCTTATTCCAAGTACTCAATATGATTTCAGAGTGCAGGCAGATTGTGGAGAAGAGCAAAGTTTTTACTCCGATATCTTTACTTTTTCTACTACAACCTTAGTTCTACCACCAGAAAACTTAGTTGTCAATGATTATTCTTACAATAGAGCCAACGTTTCTTGGGACGACAACCTTGAAGCAGAGAGTTATGAGGTAGAAGTGTTATTAACCTCTAACAATACCTCAATATTTCAGCAAACAAATCTCAATCACATAGAGTTAAGTCAACTTTTACCAAACTCTATCTATCAAATAAAAGTCAGGACCATATCTTCAACACAAGATACAAGTCTTTTTTCACAAGTTTTCTTGCATACACTTTGCTATCCTGAAAACGAATTCCCTTATTACGTAGAAGATTCAATCACATTCTCAACATTAAGTTCTTTTTGCAACTTTTCAGATTGTTGGAGAGTAGAAGCCGATACATTATTCTCACCAATATTTGAATTAAACACTCTTTCAAATCCATATCTTACTTTTAACTATTCTTCATTGCAAGGAGTGAACTCAAAACTCTTTGTTTCGGTAAATGGAGAAGCAATGCAAGAAATGGATTTCTATTTTGTAAATGGAGAAAACACCCTTTCGTTAATGGGATTCTTAGGAACAGATAATGTTCGTTTTGCAATCCGCAGTCAAATGGATACAATTGAAGAAAGAACCTATGCAATAACTGAGTTTTCTATTAAAGACACTTGTCTAAGTCCTGAAAGCCTAACCGTAACTCATATTTCACACTCCTCTGCTCAAATAGAATGGCAAACAATTGGCAATATAACCGAGCATAACCTTACATTGATTAACACACAAGAAGCCGACACACTTTCATTCACTAATATAACTTCACCATTTATGATTTCTGACCTTCAACCTATGCAAGAATACAAAGTAATCCTTTATTCCTCTTGTGGAAATCAACAAGCACTGAATTTTATTGAAGAATACTTTACAACTTCCTCTCAATCCGAAACCTGTTTAACACCAGAAAATTTCGTATGTCAGCACTATCAAGTAAAAGGAGATGAAACCATTATTTGCACTTGGGACGAAGTAGAAGACAATCCTTATATTCAATGGGAAATACAATACAAAGAACGCTTAGCAGTTAATTATACTTCCGCTATGGTTTCTCTATATCCTCGTTTTACTTTGAGAAATCTTGATATGGGACAACAATTCGATTTCAGAGTAAGAGCAATATGTTCGGTAGGCGATACTTCCTCTTGGACAGAAGTAGTTCAAGTAACCGTAGGCGAACAATCGCTATCACCAGACCAATATAGCGGAAAATCATTGAAGATATATCCTAATCCAAGCGATACAACACTCTTTATAGAAACCAATGCAATAGAATTAAAAGAAGCACAAATGATAGATTCCTATGGAAGAGTAATCAGAGCGTGGGATATACTACCAAGAGAAATAGACGTTTCAACCGTAGAAGCAGGAACCTATGTGCTGAAATTCATAATGGACAATCAGCCTGTAAGTAGAAAAATAACAATTCAATAGAAATAAAAAAACAAAACACTTTTCCCTACATTTAATGCTAAATGCGTGCGATAATTTCATAATATTGCACGCATTTTTCTTTGCTCTAATAAATTAGAATCGCCACGAATTTTCGGATGTAAACAAAATTTCTATAAATTTAACGCCGAATGCTTGCGATATTTTCAACTCTAAAATTTCTGTTCGCAAATATTGAAATTATAAGCCCTTAACTAAAAATCAGTAAATCAAAGACTTAACTTTTTAAAGCCCAATTTTTGCCCAAAAAAGTCTTTGTTTTTTGCGATTTTTTTGCTGTTTTTTCCAAAAAAAACCTTGATTTAGAATTTTTTATCCTTGATTTAGAAATTTCTATCCCTGATGTAGTAATTTCTAAACGTGCTTTCGGAAAAATTGCCCTTGATTTCTCTCAATTTTCGTCAAGGAACTACTTTTTTTCGCAAAATGAAATTTTCTCAAAATAAAGATTTTTACCTCTTAAAACTTTGTTCTGAAATCCAAAGTCGAAAAGAACCAAATAAGAACCAAAAAAAATTTTGCTATAATAAAGAATTATTATATTTTTGCCTCCGAATTGAGTTTTTAACCTTAGAAAAGGAGGAAAAAAAGGAGACAAAGAAGAAATATAATTTAGACTTAGAAATTTTTAACGACATATAAAAGCGTTTTTGCTTATATTTGGCTATTTGAAACTTGGACACTTTCAAAAAACATACCAAAAAATAAGTGAAAAACGCTCACGTGTAACATCGTGGGCTTTTTCTTATTTGGTATGTTAGGTAGTCCAAGACCTCAAATAGCCATAAGAAAAAAGTCCCACGTTTTTTTATGCCCATAAGTCAAACTTTCAGAAAAACATCTCGCTTTTGGGACTTGGGCAAAGCATAGAAAAAATAGTAAAATTAAAAGTTAAAAGCATTAAAACTATGAATGAAATTGGAAAACTAATTAATGAGTTTAAGGGTTTAAGGAGTGATAATACTCATAGAGACGCTTCTTTTGATTTATGCTTCTATTATTTTCAAACTAATAAGAAGCATGTCGCAGAAAAAGATTACTTAGAGAAAAGTTGCTTGTATCTATGGTCTTATCTTTCAAGTTGGGGAATGTTAAGAGGAAGTAGTCGCCTTTTAGAAAAAAGCCCTGCAAGTCTTAAACCTTTAATAAAACACATACAAAATTATTCAAATGTGTGGGATATAGATGTAGATAAATATACTGATGAGAATATTAATAAACTGATAGCAGAGTATAAAGAAATAGAAAAAATATTAAAAGAAAAAATACTTGAAAAACTTCCTACTTGTACTCTTGTTACAAAAATTATGTTGGGGGTTTATGGTAATGTTCCGGCATTTGACGTAAACTTTACCGCAACATTAAAAAAAGAATATGAAGGGAAATGTAGTTCTACTGTTTTTAATACAAAATCATTAAAGTGTATAAAAGATTTATATGATAAGCATAAAGATGAATTTAATCAAGAAATAAAAGTTTTAAACTTTGAAAACAAAGAAACAGAACTACAATACACAAAAGCAAAGTTAGTAGATATGTATGGTTTTCAAAAAGAATTTAAAGAAAGAATAAATAATCTAAAAAACGAATAGAAATGAAAAAGATTTTAACTTTAATTTGCACTCTATTATGTGCAAACGTGCTTTTGGCACAAACAAGATTTTATGTTGGCGATTTGCAATACCAAGTAACATCAACCAATCCAGCAGAAGTAATGGTTTATTATTATCAAAACAATCCAACAACAGTGAATATTCCTGAAACTGTTAGTTATGAAGGAACTACTTATAGTGTTACTTCTATTGGATATGGTGCGTTATGGGGTTGCAGTAATTTAACTTCTGTTACTATTGGTAATAGTGTTACCTCTATTGGAGAATGTGCGTTCGGTTATTGCTATAATTTAACTTCTGTTACTATTCCTAATAG
>JAGCLI010000214.1 GCA_017647065.1 Bacteroidales bacterium | reverse complement strand
TGCATTTTTGCTGAATGCTTTTATTAAATAAGCCCCTGCTGGTAATTGGTTTAAGGTAAATATTTTTTCTTTTGTAGAAAGGACTTCTTGCCCCAAAGAATTAAATATTTTTACTTGTAAATTATCAAGAGGGGTTTCTATATATATTTCTCTATTTTGGTTTCTGATAGAGATTTCATGGCTGTTTGCTTCCTCTATTCTACAAGATTTCTTTACTAATAATTGAAATCTATCTGCATTCTCTCCTTCTGTAATTGTAGTTTTATATTCTACACCATTATTCATAAGAATATCTTGTCCGTTATCAAGTAAAAATACTAATATATCTTGGGGGATGTCGTCTATTTTAAATGTTACTTCTTTTGTTTGGTAACTTCTAACGTTTAGGGTTGCAATATAGGGCAATTTATCTACTTCTTCTTTTACTAAGGCTATGTTTTCTGTTAGGAAGTAAGGCTCTGTTATTTCTGATGGTGAGAAAAGTTTGTTAGCACCAAAGATATCGTAATTTGTTTTAGCTTGTTTGTTGTAAGAGAATAAGAGTTGTGTTTCTCTTTCTCCATCTTGCATTTTTACTTTTATGTATTGTTTTTTCTTTTCGGCTTTTGCTGTGGTTAATCTTTGGTTTTTTGCAAAGGTTACTATTTGTTCAGCAGATGAAACGTAGTTTACAAAGAATCCTTCTGTAACATTGATTTCTCCTTGTGTGATATATTGAAATTCTCCGTTGTTATTTAGTTTGTAAATGCCATCTTGTCCTTGTAGCTTTGTTTTATTTGTTTCTATAAATTTGTCGGCATCTAATTTAAAGGTATATGGATTTGCCAAGGCAAACCAATTGCCATCTTGATATGTGGTTAAATTTTTTGTTACTGTGATTTCTTGTGCGTTGTTTAAGGAATAGTTTTGTAAATCAATTTCAGAATCTGTTGTAAAAACTGTTTTTTCATTTGCAAAACTCCATAAGAAAAATCCTTCGCCTATTCCTATTGGAGTTTCAATCGTTGCCCAATCATTGCTCCAATTTCCTGTTGTGTAATCAAAGGTAGAAACAGCTACATCTCTTGTTCCGGGTTTTATTGCTTCTAATTTATAGTTTGAAAATGGGGCTCCAAGAAAAGACCAACGAGAATTAGATAATATATCTGTTTCTACTTCTATTATTCCTGTGATATTTCCATTTGTAGTATCTATTAACTGCTTACCATAAGGAATTCGCAAAACACCATTATTGATTAACCCGACTTTATTAGTAATCATAAAATCTGATTCAAGAGTTATTGTATCATTTTCTTGAATTAGATGATAGGTTTTACTCCAAGCGTAAGGATCTTCCCAAGCGGTATAATTGCTGCCAAATGGAATGGTACGTTTTCTTGAGCTTTTAGTATTTTTAAACGCATAACGATAAAGAGTAGGTGATACGGATGCAAGACAAACAATAGAATCTAAGTTTGTACAATCATAAAAAGCATTTTCACCTATAGATATTACATTACAACCAATAGTAACGAAACGCAATCCATTACAATCGTCAAATGCTCCTTGTGTATCACCATTTCTTCCAATTGCAACAATCGTATTAGGAATAGTAACAGATGTTATATTATCACAATTATAAAATGCCTTACCTTTTATAAAAGTAACAGGATAAGTATTACCATTAAATGTTATTGAATCAGAAATTACAACTGCTCCACTCTTAGTTCTATCACAATACACTACACTTGCTTCTGTTGTTTGATAGGTTTCATTGCCTAAATGAAATGTAAGAAACCCTATATTCGTAATTTTATAGTTAGAAATATTTAAAGTGTCATTTCCAGCATAAACTATCCCATTTATCGTGTCTCTTTTTCCTGCATTATCAAAAGCATTGATTGCAATATTGGTAATACTATTTGGCAAATATACCTCTTCTAAACTATAACACCCATAGAAAGCACTTGCACCAATAGCAGTAACACTATAAGTTGTTCCATTATTAGGAGGATTGACTATACTTTCTGGAATAGTTACTGCTGTTGCAGATGCAGCACAATCATGCACCTCTACTGTATTTGCTGATGTTATTTCGTATGTTAAATCACCTATGGTGAAAGTGTTTTGGCCTATTGCAGATATTGTTAATAGCACTGCACACAATGAAGAAATTAAACTTTTCATAACTATTGATATTAAAAAAATCCCAAAAGTTTTTAGACTTCTGGGATTTTTGATTTCTATATTTTTAATTATTATCTAACAACTGCTACACGGTTCATATAAGGACGACCTGTGAATGGTTGTTCAGTATCTCCCTTATATTCAACTTTCAATTTATTAGAATCAACACCTAAATCTATTAAAGCATTGTAAACAGCTTCTGCTCTTTTCTTAGATAATTCCATGTTATGTTCGCTTGATCCTGTTTGTTCGTCAGCATAACCTGTAATTGTGAATACTCTATTCTTTGCAGATGTTTTTATTGCTTCAGCTAAGAATTTAATGTTTTCCATATTTCTATCTGTAACCTTGCTACAATCGATTGTAAAGTAGATAGATAATGATTGTCCATTAGATAAAGAGAATGTTTCTTTAATTCTTTTAGCTTCTGCTATTGCTTGTTCTTTTGCTTTTCTTTCCTTAGCAAGTTGATCTTTTAATTCAGCATTATCTGATTTTCCTTTTTCAACATCTTTATGAGATGCAGCTAAGTCTTGTTCCAAAGAAGATATTTTGTTTTTGTAAGGATTGTAATCAACAACGTCAAATCCTCTTTTTGGGAATTTGTAAGTGATACCAGCCATCAACTCAAAGTTAATACCTTTGTTTCCTTCTCTTTCTAAAAGTTGATTTACATGTCTAAATTCATCTTTTGTAATGAATCCTGTTAAATCTAAGTTAGCAGATAATGCATCACAAATTCTGAATCTGTTTGACAAACCTACAGTAGAAGCAAATTCATCATTCCATTCTTCTTCTGTCATGTTTTGAGATTGAGAAGCAGCCCAACCGAAACCTCCTATTACAACTGCATTATAGAATCTATCAGCTTTGTATCCACAAATCCAATTAGTAAGATTCACCATAATGTCAGTGTGTAAATAGTGGTAAGAAAGGTTTGTAGAGTCATTAAGCTCTGTTCCATCGTTTATTCCAAAACCTTGGTAAGCGATTCTTGCTCCAAAAACAGGAGTAACCCATTTACCAACAGAAACTTGAAATGCTGGCATGAATTCATCTGCGAAATTTGTAGAAGGTAACTCAACTTCGCCTAATGCTTGAAATGCTTGTACTCCACCAAGAGCAGAAACTTCCCAATTGTCAAAAAAACGGTTTGTTTCAAAGCCTTTGTGACGAAGAACTTTCTCTTCTTTTTCTTGTCCTATGGCAGTTAGCGACATTGCAAATACTGCCAAGCATAAAAATACTTTTTTCATCAATTTTTATTTTAAATTATTTTTTCAATTTACACTATTTAATACGCACACTTTACAAAAAAGTTCTGCAAAAGTAGTATTTTTTTATAGATTGGGCAAATTTTTACTGTAAATTTTACTCTGTCAAGTTATTCTTTATCAATCCAACTTGCATACATTGGATATGAACTTGCAATTCTTTTTACGGTTCCTTCCAATCTTTCTGCATCAATTTCCTTTACTTTTTTTGCAGGACAGCCCGCATAAATTGAGCCACTCTCACAATGAGTCCCTTCCAAAACCACTGCACCTGCTGCAATAATACAATTACTTTCAACAACACAAGAATCCATTACAATCGCTCCCATACCAATCAAGACATTATCTTTAATTGTGCAACCATGAACAATAGCGTTATGAGCAATACTTACATCGTTTCCTATCACTGTTGGGTCGGTTTTATAAGTACAATGTACTATTGCTCCGTCTTGCACATTAACTCTATCTCCTATTTTAATAGAATGCACATCGCCTCTAATCACTGCATTAAACCAAACAGAGCAATCTTTTCCCATTTCTACATCTCCAACAACTGTTGCGTTGTCTGCAAGAAATATATTTTCACCAAACTTTGGTGCTATGCCGTTTACTTTTTTTATTAAAGCCATTTTCTAATTTATTTTAAACAATAAACACTTCTAAAATTTCCATTAAACCTTTTGGAATTATGTTTGCCTCTTGACAAATTGCAGGTAAAAGAATAACTTCCGAAGCCTTAATCGGCACTTTGTGTCCCATTGCTTCCACATAACCCTCACCGCTTGTGCAGAACAAAACAACAAAACTATCCAATGAAGAATAATCTTTTCTAAGACCAAGATTTATACTCATTAAATTAGTAGTAAAGAAAGGTGTAGTCAAAAGATTTGTAGTTTTATTCAAAGCATAATCATAACCAGACTTAGAGTGATGAGTATGATTTAAGTCCAATACTTGCAAAGCTTCTTCAATATGTAGTTTTCTCCCTTTACCATTTTCATCTACTTTGTTCCAATCAAACAAACGATATGTAGTATCGGAAGATTGTTGTATTTCAGCAACCAATGAATTTTTTCCTATTGCGTGCACTCTTCCTGCGGGAATAAAAAACAAATCACCTTTTTCTGCTTTTTCTGCATTCAAACACTCTGCTATTGTACCATCTTTTGTTTTATTTATAATCTCTGCCTTGGTCATCTTCCTATTCCAACCGCTATAAATGATTGCCTCATCGGGATTATCCATTACATACCACATCTCTGTCTTACCATTAGGATAACCATTGCTTTGAGCAAAATCATCATCGGGGTGAACCTGCACCGAAAGATTATCTTGTGCATCAATTATTTTAAAAAGCAAAGGAAAATACTCTCCAAACTCCTTATAGTTTTCCTCTCCTACAAGTTCATCTGCATACATTTCCAATATTTCTGGAAGGGTACACTCTGCCAAAAAGCCATTTTCCACCACTGTTTCTTGTCCATCAATAGCAGAAAGCACCCATAACTCTCCACAATTAGGCAAAGGAGAATAATCAACTCCTAACAAATCTCTTATTTTATTTCCTCCCCAAGGCTTATTCTTAAACAAAGGAAGGAATTTCAACGGATATAAACCTTGTTCCATAAGTCAAAATTTTCTGCAAATATAACAAAAACTAAAAATACTTAGGTATAATATCCCATTTTTTCAATTGAAAAGTATTACTTTTGCACTATGAATTTTGAATATTTCGTTGCAAAAAAACTAATAAAGCAAAAACAAAAAAGTTTTTCAAAACCGATAGTCAGCATAGCAACCACAGGAATTGCCCTTTCGATTGCCGTAATGCTGATTTCGATTGGCGTCTTGCAAGGCTTTAAAAATCAAATCAAAGACAAGATTACAGGCTTCACCTCGCACATTCACCTCATACCTTTTGCGATAAACCCCAACAACTCAACAAATACTTTCACCCTCTCAAAACAAGAGCTAAACAACCTACATAAAGAAGAAAACATCAAAACCATTGACCCCTATATCTTAATGGGTGGAGCAATCAAAACAAAGACAGACTTTCACGGAGTAGCCCTAAAAGGAGTTGAAGCTAACTACGACACAACCTTTTTCAAAGAAAACCTAAAATCAGGCACTCTTCCCGATTACAAAGACGAAAAAAACAAAAACGAAATTCTTATATCACAAACCATAGCCGACAAATTAGAAATAAAAATCGGCGACAAAATCAAGATATACTTCTACATTGATCAAAACTATCGAGTAAGACCTTTCACCGTAGCAGGAATATACGAAACAGGCTTAGGCGATTACGACAACAAGTTCATACTCTGCAACTCAAAAATATTGCAAAAACTTCAATCGTGGCAAGAAAACCAATACACCGGCTATGAAGTAAAACTCAAAGACTTCACAAAGCTCAATCAATCTGCACAAAATCTTTACTCTCTCCTACCACAAGACAAAGACCTTCAAACAATAGAAGAAATGGAGCCAAGTCTTTTTGCGTGGTTAGACCTTTTAGACTCCAACGTAATCTTGATTTTGATTGTAATGACTTTGATTGCAATCATCACCTCTTGCTCCACACTTTTGATAATGATATTTGAACAAACCAAACACATTGGAATCCTTAAAAGTCTTGGAGCCTCCACCCGCTCAATCATTAAAATATACCTATATAAATCACTATACATAGTAGGAAAAGCAATGTTAATAGGCAATGGCGTTGCATTAACACTTATGTATCTGCAACAAAATTACAAATTGATAAAACTCGACCAAGAAAGTTATTACCTTGACAGCGTTCCAATAGAGTTTTCTGCTTTTGCAATCCTAAGCGTCAATCTCGCATGTATAGTAATATGTATGGCATCGTTGATTTTCCCTGCAAGAAACATCAGCAAAATCAACCCTATGCAAAACATAAAATTTGAATAAAAAGCAAACAGGAATATTTCTTTGTTTTTTTTCTAAAGATTTACTGAAAAATTGTATCTTTGCATAATTATTGAGTTTTTAGATAAAGAAGAAATGAAGAAAGAATTTGATGTAGAATCTATAACTCGTGATCATATCAATTTAGAACGTATGATTGCAAGCAAGAATGA
>JAGCLI010000213.1 GCA_017647065.1 Bacteroidales bacterium | reverse complement strand
TTCTATTTCATCTCTAAATTCAATCAATGCAACATCTTCATAATCCATATCAGTATCTCTATATACTTCTATTTCATATCCTGTTAATTTTCCTGCAAGTCTAATGTTGTAACCACCTTTTCCGATTGCTAAACTAACTTGATCTGGTTGCATATAAACATCTGCTTTTTTTGTTTCTTCATCTATTGAAACAGATATTACTTTTGCAGGAGCAAGTGCACGAGTGATATATAACTCTGCATTGTTTGTATAGTTGATTACATCAATATTTTCGTTTCTTAATTCTCTAATTATACTATGTATTCTACTACCTTTTACCCCTACGCAACTTCCTACAGGATCTATTCTATCATCATAACTTTCCACAGCAATCTTTGCTCTTTCTCCTGGTTGACGAACTGCATCTTTTATAATGATTAAACCATCGTAGATTTCAGGTACTTCTTGTTCAAATAATCTTTCCAAGAAAATAGGTGACACTCTTGAAAGAATAATGCTTGGAATACCGTTTTTCATTTCCACTTTCAACACTATCGCTTTAACAGTATCTCCTTTACGGAAATAATCTCCTGGTATTTGTTCGCTTTTTGGAAGTATTACCTCTACTCCTTCTTCATCTAAAAGTAAGACTTCTCTCTTCCATGCTTGATATACTTCACAAATTACTATTTCGCCTACTTTTTCTTTGTATTTTTGGAAAATACTTGTTCTTTCATATTCTTGCACCTTTCCAACAAGATTTTGACGAATTGCAAGTATATCTCTACGACCAAAATCTTTTAATTTTATTTCCTCACTTAATTCTTCACCTATTTCAAAGTCTGGTTCAATTTTCACTGCCTCTGAATATGCTACTTGTGTATTTTCGTCTTCCAACTCATCATCTGCAACAATGATTCTATTTCTCCAAATCTCCAAATCTCCTTTCTCTACGTTTACAATGATGTCAATATTTTGATCTGAACCATATTTCTTAATCAAAACACCTCTAAACACCTCTTCAACTATTCGCATCAAAGTTTCAGTTTCAATATTTTTGAACTCTTTAAACTCTGAAAATGTATCTACTAAACTTAAATTTTCCATTATTTAAATGATATTACAACTTTTGCTGATTTAATTTCTTTATAATTATATGTTTTTTGATTTTCGTTTTCTATGTTTTTTTTGCCTTTCTTTTTTAATTCAATAGTAAAACTTTCTTCGTTTGCACTTATTAAAGTTCCTGTAAAAGACCCTTGTTCATCTTCTACTTGCAAACTTCTTCCTATATTTTTTACATATTGTCTTTGCATTTTCAAAGGTTCTTCCAATCCAAAAGATAATACACTAAGTTCAAAATCCTCACTTTCTCTATCTAAGCATTCCTCTAATTGCCTACTCAAATCAATACAATCTTGAATCTTAACACCATCATCTCCATCAATAAACACTTGAATATTGTTATTTTTTGAGACTTTTACCTCTACTAAAAACAATTCACCTTCTCCAAGTATCTCTTTTACCTTTTCTTCTATAAAATTTTTATCTTTCATTTTCTATATATACAACAAAAGGGAACTTATTACGTCCCCTCTTTCCCTAATTTTCGTTTGCAAAGATAGTAATTATTATTATATCTGCAAAATTTATTGATTTTTTTGTTCAAATTGACGAATCAAATCCATTTCATCTTTCATTGTATCCATAATCAAAAGCATTTGTGCTTGACTATACAAAGGAGATGAAGGATATTTTTTCATAAATTCTTCAAAAGCCTCTTTTGCCATTTCTTTATTAAGACAAGTTTGTGAAAAAACAACTCCTTTTAAGAAGTATGATTGCTCCACAAGTGGATTATCGGGGTATTGTTTAATCAATCTATCATATATCTTTATAGATTCCACACATCTTTTAGTGTTAGCATATACATCTGCAGCTCTATAAAGATAAGTGGCACACAAACTATCTTCCGGGTAAGCTTTTACATAATCTAAATAAGCATTTACAAGCGAATCTGCTTTCTCATAACTAATAGCCTTAACATCAGAAATAGTTGTCTTTTCCAATTGAGAAATTATCTCTCTATCTTTTTCCTTTTTATCGGCAGAGCAAGAAATAAACGCACCAATAAAAAATAATAAAACAAGTTTTTTCATCTTATTTCTTTGGATTTGGTTTCATTC
>JAGCLI010000212.1 GCA_017647065.1 Bacteroidales bacterium | reverse complement strand
TTTTTTTTGAAGTTTTTTTTCTTGTTGTTTAAAATCTAAAACGTGCTCCTATGTTTGTTGAAAGGAATGTTCTTCCAAATGATATGAAATATAGGTCAGAGTTCATTTCACCAATTTGTTTTCCTGAGTCAAGGTTGGTGAATAGTAGGGAAGGGGTTGCAAAAAATGATAGGTTTTTTGTTGCTTTGTATTCTAAGGAAAGTCCTAATTCAGTTGCAAATTCTGAGTGTAAACGACCTATTATTGCTGTAGTGTTTGGTTGGGGGGAGGAAAGGTTTTTTGATTTTTCCATAATTACTCCGATACCTAAATAAGGCGATAATTCAAAAGAGTTACCCATTTTATAAGAATAAGCGGCACTTAGTCCAATGTAGTTTAAGTTTTCAATACGTTGTATTGCTTCATATCCATAATAGTCATTGATTATTGTTGTGAAATAATATGTGTTTGCTGTGTGAAAATAGTCTATTTTGAAAGTAAGTTTATCTTTGAGTCTAATTCCCGCACCCATTTTGTAGTTTAAACAATTAGGGAAAGATGTAATGTGAGAACTTTCAACATTTAATCCTCCAACTGTATTGTAGGAAGTTGATTTACCAAAAGATACATCAAAAGTAAATGCTACCTTTTTTTCTTGTGCAAACATTGTTGTTGCAAATAGCAGACATACTGCAATGAATGTTAGTTTTTTCATACTGTTTTTTATTTTTTTTGTTTGAGAGTGCAAATGTAAAAAAAAAACTCACAAGAGAAAATTTCCTGCGAGTTTTTTTTTGAAGTTTTAATATCTTGATTTCTAATTATTCTGCTATAAGACTTTTATAATCTTCAAGGATTGAAGCATCGAAATTGTTTATGTAAGTAATTGCTTTTTCTATTTCGGCTTGTGCAATCTTTGTCATTATGCGAGCTGATTTTGTAAACATTTCGTCTTTGTTTGCATCGTTTACAAGAAGGTTGCCCATGATTAAATAACCTGCGATTTCTACTAAACGTCTTGAATTAAAGTCAAATGCTTCTGATGAAGAACCAAATTCTTTAACTTTTTCATAGCATTGTTCAAATGCTTCTCTTAAAGAAATCAAAGTTTGTCTTAATGGTTTCAATTCATCTCTTACTTCAATTGCTTCGTATTCTTTTATTCTTGCAACGTATGCTCCTGAAACAACACCTCTAATTGCTGCAACTACTTGTAATTGTGAAGTTCCTTCATAAATAGTTAAGATACGAGCATCTCTATAAAATCTTTCGCAAGCGTAATCTTTCATAAATCCGCTACCTCCGTGAACTTGAATGCAATCGTATGTGATTTGATTTGCATATTCAGAAGAGAAAAGTTTTAACATTGGAGTAAGAGCGTCTGCTAAACGTGAATATGTTTTAAGAGTTGCTCTTTCATCGTTTTCAAGTTTTCTTTCACGAGAAATAGCTTCTAAACTCTTATACATATCTACTGAGCGTGCTGTTTCATAAAGTAATGTACGAATAGCATCTGTTTTTGCTCTCATATTTGCAAGCATTTCATAAACTTGTGGGAAGTTAATGATTGCTTTTCCAAATTGTTCTCTTTCGTTAGCGTATTTAACGGCTTCTCTATATGCTGCTTCTGCAAGTCCTACTGATTGAGCTCCGACTCCAAGTCTTGCTCCGTTCATTAGGCTCATTACATATTTTATAAGTCCAAGTTTTCTATCACCTACAAGTTGTGCAGGAGCGTTATTAAATACTAATTCGGCAGTAGGAGAGCCTTTAATACCAAGTTTATTTTCTATACGGCGAACTGTTACGGCTTGATTTGCTCTATCGTAAACAAAATAACTTAAACCTCTACCATCGGTTGTGCCTTCTTCACTACGTGCAAGCACTAATTTAATGTCGGCATCACCATTTGTGATAAAACGTTTAACACCGTTTAATCTCCAACAATTATTTGCTTCATCAAAAGTAGCTTTCAATCCAACGGCTTGAAGATCTGAGCCTGCATCAGGTTCAGTTAAGTCCATTGAACAAGTATCTCCTTTATTGATTCTTGGAAGGAATTCATTTTTTATTTCTTCTGATGCAAATTCATATATTGTTTCTGCACAGTCTTGTAATCCCCAAATGTTTGCAAAACCACAATCTCCTCTTGAAACTATTTCTGCTGCCATTACATAAGGAACATAAGAGAAGTTTAAACCATCATATTGACGAGGAAGGCTTAGTCCATAAACTCCTGCGTCTTTTAATGCTTGATGATTCTTTTGTGTTCCGTCTGCATAAATGATTGCGTTATTTTCTATTCTTGGTCCTTGTTTATCTACGCTTTCTGCGTTTTCCCAAAGAACATCTGCTGATATTTCTCCAATAATTCCTAAAACTTTTTCGTATGAATCTATTGCATCTTCAAAGTTTTCTGGAGCGAAATCATATTTATCTTTATCTGCATAGTCTCTTTCTTTCAAACGAACGATTTCTTGCATCAATTCGTGTTTAAGATGAAACTTTAAACCTTCATTATCATTAAAAAAATTACCCATATCTATTTAGTATTTGCTTTATAATATTTAATAAGTTTTGGTATTATTTCAAAAGCATCACCAATAATTGTATAATCTGCAATTGAATTGATAGGAGCCTTTGCATCGGTATTGATACTTATTATCTTAGAAGATTGATCCATACCTGCACGATGTTGAACCGCACCACTTACTCCACATGCAATGCAAAGTTTTGGACGAATTGTAACACCTGTTTGTCCAACTTGACGTTCATGTTCTGTCATTCCTGCGTCAACTGCAGCTCTTGTTGCTCCAACTTCTCCACCTAATACTTTTGCAAGTTCATGAATAAGTTTGAAACCATCTTTTCCACTTGCCATACCATAACCTCCAATAACTACTATTTGAGCGTTTTTGATATTTATCTTTTGAGCTTCAATTTCTCTTGAAAGAATCTTTACACAAAAGTCGCTTTCTTCAACATATTTTGCAACATCTAAAACATTCAATGTTCCTTTGTGAGTTTCAG